>CABSMB010000051.1 GCA_902478705.1 uncultured Collinsella sp.
TGCCTGGACCCCGCCCTCGCGCGCCTCGATGGCGGCAAGGGAGGCCTGGGCCACCTCGGTAGCGGTAAAGTCGCCGGCGGCAACGCCCGCGGCGATCTGGGCGGCGGTAAGGGAATCGAAGCTCTGCGCCATTACTCGCTCTCCCCCTCTCCCAAAATGGACGGCACGCGGAAGTAGCGGTCGCGCGCGCTGCCGGCGTTTTCGAGCGCAACGTCGAGCGGCAGGTCGCGCTCGGGCTCGCGCAGGTCATCGCCCATCACGTTGGACAGGCTTCCGATGGGATGGAACGTGGGCTCCACGTCGGGCAAGTCATATTGCAAGACGGGCTCGAGCATCTGGACGGCGTCGTTCATGTAGGACGTCATCTGGGTGAGCTCGTCATCGGTCAGTGCGATCTTTGCGTACTCGGCGATGCCGCGCACGTCTTTCTCGCTGAGTGCCATAGGCGCTCCCTTCCGCATAACAGATAAACCGCTCTAGTATACAAGGCCACGCCGCTTGGAGCAGGCGCTTTACCTAAATGCAGCGAAAACGTAACGAGGACGGCGGTTGGCAGGCCGCGGGCTGGCGGTTCTGCAGCGAAACCGCACCGTCCATAGCGAAAACCGTCGCACCCACAACGAAAACCATCACAACATTCGACGCTTTTCGCCAAAATCGAGATTTTCATCGAATGTTGTGATGGTTTGGGCGCCCGACCACCACAAAGGTGCCTGTCCCCATTGTGGTGGTTCTGGAGAATGTCTTATGCCGAGGCTTTGGCCTTGCGGCGCTTGCGGACCGCGTGAATCACGATGTCCAGCAGCAACAGCACAATGGCCACGACCACGATGAGCACGGCGAACTCGCGCTTGCCCCAGTGGCGACCGGCCAGCGACTTTTGCTTGTCGACGTCCTTCTTGTTGTACTTGGTGCGCACGCAGTGCACCAGCAGGCGATGGTCGTTTACACCGTAGGGCGTGCAGGTGACGAGCGTCACTTTGTCGGCGCCCGGCTCGATGGTCAGCGACTCCATCTCCTCGGGCAACACCACCTCGGAGTCCACCATCTTGTAGGCGAGTGTCTTGGTCATGGTGTGCAACAGCACCAGGTCGCCGGGCTCCAGCGAGTGAATGTCGTCGAACATGCTCAGGTTGCGCATACCCGAGTGCGCGGTGAGCACGCAGTGCGTCGAGGTGCCGCCCACCGGCAGGCTCGTGCCCTCCAGATGGCCGACGCCCGCCATAAGGACTTCCTCGCTTGTGCCGTGGTAGATGGGCATGCTCACGTCGATGGAGGGGATCTCGACCCAGCTCATCATGGGGTCGCGGTCAAAGATGAGCTGCTGAGCGTAGGGCTCGATCTGGTCGGCGGGGAGCTCGGTGGCCTCGCCCGCCAGCTGCTCGTTAAAGGAGCGCGCTTGGAGCAGGATGCGCTCGCGCTCCTCGGCAGACAGCGCGTCCACGGTGCTGGACACAGTGCTAATCTGGTTGAACACGCCCGAGGCCTCGAGCCGGTCCAAGATCCACGGCCAGGTCATAAGGCCCACGCCAATAAGGATTATGACGATGGTGATGAGCCGGTCGGCCCAGCGCGGCAGTCGCTTGCGACGGCGCTTGCCGCCCGCGGGCTTAGAGTGTTTGTTTGCACGTGACATCGGCCACACCACTTTCGTCAGGTTGCGCTAGAGAGCTGCACCAAGCAGGATAGCGCAGCGCGGGCTCGCAGATACAAAACGGGGCAGACTCCAGTGCGAAGTCTGCCCCGAAAAGAGAATGGCAAAGCAAGAACGTGGATGGACGAGAAAAGTGTCCGCAAGTCTCATGGCCATCACATCCCACCTGCCAAAGGGATGGGTGAGTAAGCGTTACTCCTGCTCGGACTCCTCAGCCTGCTTACGGCTGCGGATGAGGTGCGCCACGCCGATGCACAGCACCGCGCCACCAGCGATCCAAGTGAAGGTCACGCCGTTGAGACCGGTCAGCGGGAGGCCGGTGCCCTGCTTGTTTTTGACAATCAAAACAGCAGTACCGTTGTCCGTGTTGGTCGTGTCAACCTCGACCAAATTGGAACCCTTGGTGCTCGTCTTGACCGTGAGCTTGTTTTCTCCCACACCCTCTGCTTTGTCGAGGCCAGTGGCTTTGATGGTGAAGGTGAAATCGGGGATGGTGTTGTAGCCGGCGAGCGTATGGGTTTCCTTGACGGTGTAGGTGCCGGCATCGAGGCCCTTGACGTTAATCTCGCCGGAGTCGGAGGTCGTGAACTCATGACGCCTATTATCGAGGGAGCCATCACCCTGGACATACATGTCCTTGGATGTAGTATCGTCGGGATTAGTGGCACAGATGGTGAACCTTACGCCGGTAAGTGTCTTATTCTCATCAGTCGCGTCCTTCTTGACGAGCTTGAGCGCATAGGTGTAGTCGCGCACGGTGTCGGGCACAGACTCACCCTTGGTATCGTGGCCAGGGTTGTTGGAGTAGATGAGCTTGACGGTGTTGGAGTTGCCCGTGCCACCGACAACAACATGCTGGGACATCTTCGGGTCGAGCTTGGCGCTGTACCTGACAACGACCCTTGTGTTCTCGTCAACAGTGACACCGGCCGCCCCGGCGGCAGCCTTAAGATCGTCAAACTTTACGCTCAAGACCGTCTTGCCATTTGAATCGGGATTAGACACGGTCACAGAAGTAGGCGTGATAGGAGTCTCACCAATCACGGCCTTGACAGAGGACTCATCAACAGTCAAACCGGCAGACAGCTCATCGTAGAACTCATAATAGTAGGTGCCGAACGTGTCGACATTGTTTGCAACCGTGCCGGTCAGCTTGTACTGAACGGTCTGACCCATCTGGGAGTCCGCCTTGTCATGCCACTCGACGCCCGTAGCATCGTCCTTGATCTGCTTCATCACGGTCGGGATGCTCGTCTTCTCGGTAACGCTCACTGCGTCGCCGCCCACGACCGCAAAGATCGGCGAGGTACCGGTCTGCTTCTCTTTCTTATTGAGCGAGTCGGTATCGGTCATGAACAGGTAGTAGCCGGCCTTCGTAGTGGTGAAAGTGGAACCGGCAGCAAAGGAATTGCCCGTAGCGGTAACACTCTTCTCTACAGCCAAGGCAATCTTGTTAAGGATGCTGCCCTGCGGCAAACTCGTGGTATTAGTGGTATCAGTGATCGTGGAAAGGTAGTCGGCAACATCAGAAGCAGTCGAGTCTTTGGTAATTCCAGGGACTTTATTAGCAACAAGCTCGTCCAGGACCGCATTCTCTGCGGCAGGACTCGCCCACTTAACGTTGGACGTAACCTTACCGGACGTTCCGTCCATAACGTCAGCAGTAAAAATCTGATACGCCTTGAACAAAGTGGGGCCATTGTCCGCGGCCTGGCTAATCGTGAGCGAATAGCTGGGGGCGGCACCCTCCTCAGCAAACGCCATGGTCACCGGGGCCATGACGCCGCCGAAGCTCAGCGCTGCTGTGAGGCCTGCCGTTACTGCCAGGCGTGCGATGTTCTTGCTCATGCTCATCTTCTTTTCCTCCATTTTCCGGTTGGTTCTCATTCGATCGATCATCATCTGTCTGTGTCTTAGCATCTACTTCGCTACGTCTCGCCCCGCTCTCTGTGGGGCTGCCAGCTACTCTTTATGGCTGCCACCTCCCCGCTTGACCAGGAGCGCGACCACGATGAGCGCGGCTCCGGCGACCGCTGCGGCGGCCGCGGCGTACATTGCCATATCGCCAGTCGAGGGCATAAAGCCTCCGGTGGTAATGCTAGGGGGTGTGCCGGTGGGCGTGTTGATGAGCGACGCCTCCAGGCTACCCGTCGACCCGTCCGCGCTGTCGGCGCGCAGGGGCGACTCGGCCGTAATGGTGAGCTTGGGCTTGGCGGCGGCCACCTGGTCGACGTCCAGGCCCTCGGCCTTGACCGTCACGGAGCGCGTGCCCTCAAAGGCGGTGTAGCCCTTGGGTGCCTTGAGCTCGCGGATCTCCAGCTTGCCCGAGTCCACGCCCGAGACGGTCACGCGGCCGTCCTCGCCCGTGGTGACGGTGGCCTTGCCCTCTGCATCCCACGTGCCGTCGGCCGCCAGTGTGTGACCGCGGTCGTCGGCAATGCTCAGGACCGCCCCAGCAAGCGGCTTGTCGCCGTCGCTGCCGCGCTTGGTGAGCGCGAGATCCCAGGTGTAGGCGCACGCATCGTCGCTCGGCGTGCGGGTGAAGCCGGCGTCGCCCGACTGGTCGGCGAGGGGCGAGCGCGGGTAGCGCAGGTAGACCTCGTTGGGGTTGCCCTTCGCGATGCCGTGGTTGCACGCGCTGTTGAGCGGCGCGTTGTACACGGCGACCACGCGGGCGCCAGCGGTGAAGGCGTCGGCCCCGCCGAGCGCGGCGATCAGGTCGCCGGTGCGCACGGTGAAAGTCTTACCGTCGACCGAGACCCCGCACTGGGCGGTGATGTCGGTCCAACCCTTCGCGGGCTCGGTGCCGGCGCGACCGTCCTTGCCGACCGAGACGGCGTCGAAGCCGCCGTCCGCGCCCGCCGCCACGTAAACATGCATGCTCGCGGCGACCCTGGAGGGGTCGAGCCCCGCACTCATGGTGTCGACGAACCGCACCGTGTAGGTGTCGTAGGCGGCAAGACCCGCCGGGACCGTGGCAGAGAGGCGCCAGTACAGGTCGTCGGCGACCGTGGCGTCGGCGGCCTTCTGCCAGGCAGCGGTGCTGTCCTCCAGCACATGCTTGGCGACCTTGGGGGTCGCCGCCTTGGGCTTGACGGTGACGGCGCTGCCGCCCACCAGGGCCATGATCGGCGCGGTACCGGCCTCGCCCTGGGCGATGGCGTCGTCGTCGGCGACGATGAGCCAGTAGCCGCAGGGCAGCTCGGCCGCCGTGCCCGCGTTAAGGGCCACGGGCACGGCGGCCGAGCTCTGGAGGGAACGAGCGAGCTGTGCGCTCAGCGCGCTCGTAAGGTGGGAATCGGTGTTGAGCCACTCAGCAGCTTCCTGCGCGGTGGTCTGGGAATTGGGCATGCCGGCGCTGTGCAGCACAGGCAGGACAGCGCCGCGCGCGGCGTCGCTTGCCCAAGCGAGGTCGGTGGCGATCTTGGCGTCGCCGTCGCCGTCGACGACGTTGGCGCTAAAGATCTGGTAGGCGTCGTAGCTGCTCGCCACGGTACCGCTCACTGTGATGGAACCGGTCGAGGTCGGCGCGGCCTGCGCGGATGCGGGGAACACAACCGCGCAGGTGCCGATCAGGAGGGCAAGCAGCGCAAACAAGATCGGGAAGGAGCAAACTTTCTTATTCACGACGCTCACCTCCCTTCGCATTCGCCTTGCGACGAATGTGCATCCAGGCCGCAGCAGCGCAAAGCACCGCCGCGCCGGCAAGGTACGTCAGAGTGACGCCCGACATACCAGAAAGGGGCAAAGAGGTGGAGTAGGTGTTGGTGAAGGTGGGGGCAGTGTCGGGAAACTCGTGGCCCTCGGTCTCGGCGCTTACCCACGTACCTTCTTTGTCAACGGTTCCCTTCCTGTAGGTCACCGCACAGTTGATCTCTCCTTTTTCGGTGTCATACCTTGCCACAACCGTGAACTTATAGACCGAGTGGTCGTACGTGTAGTGCGAGAACCGCGAACCGTCGGTTTTCTCGCGCACATAGTACGTATAGGTCTTGGAAGGGCCACCCGTGGAGTCGCCCGAGTCGTCGGGATTACCCCTGATATCAGCGAGCGAGTACTTGAGCTCAACCTCTTTATCAGTGGTGTCTTTGAACGAAAGCGTCTGCTTCGTTTCTTTACCAGAGGTCACGGCAGTACCGATGATGTTTTTAAATTTGCTGTCTTTCGCAAACTGAAGTGTAAACTCCTTCATCTCGCCACCCTCAACGACCTTAGTCGCCTTAGGAGTCCAGGAGGCGGGGGGCACGATTTTGTTGGTAAAGGTCGGTTTCTTACTGTTACCGATAGTAACCGTAGTCTTCGTGCTATCTTGTGAGCTATCTTGTGGGATGTCAACGGAATAGCTTTCGGAACCAAGTGGTTTGAAGATGGGATCCTTCTCTGTCTTTTTAGAAACGGTTATTTCTTTTACCTTGTAATAATTAATAGGAATCGACATGAGATATTTAGTGTCGGATGGATTGTCCTCAACTTTTACCACGATCTTGTAAATGGTCTCGTCGAATTTGGTATCCAATTCGTTTTCGCCGCTGATGGGTTCCTCAACAAGATAGAAAACGTATTGTCCCGAAGAATAGTCCTTGCCAGAGTCGAAGGTGATATTGCCGTTTGTTTGATCAACAGGCGCCTCGCCCGCAACACTGCAATCGCCCATATCAAATGTGTCGTCATCTTTCCAAGAAGGCTCGATGTCACCATCCTGGCGCAGCAACTTAAATCTGTAATTGTGCGTGCTAAGGCCTTGCGAGATTCCCTTTTCATCTTTAAGCACCTTGGTGGCATTGAGCTTCATGCTCGGATAAACACTCAGATCCTTGACCTCGCCAACGACAAGATCGCCGTTGGTCATGATGCCGCCACCGTGGGTGTAGGAATAGTTGCCACTGATAATGGTCGTAGCCGCTGTCTGCGCCTTTCCCATGGCATCGGCAGTCGGATGGGCCTCAAGACCGAACATGTACTTGGCCTCGGCGCCGCCATTTGGCTCAATGGTGATCTTCTCGCCGTCGCAAGTGCCCTGCCAACCAGCCGAGTCGCCGCCGAGCATCTTGCCGAGCACAACTGCAATTGTCGAGTTCGCACCATCTTTTTTACGCACCAGGAAGAAATCCTTATGGCCGGATTTTTTGAAGGGCTCGGTAATGTACTCGGAGTTACTATCCTCGTTCTTCCCATATCCGCCGGCAGAGTAGTGTTCACCATTATTATCTTTATTGTTATAAATAGCGGCACCGTTGGAATGCGAAACGATTGTTTCGCCCGTAGGACAAGCGCCAACGCCGCCGCCCCAGCCGCCAGCCTCATTTTCGGCAATCAACGTCTTTACGATATTGAGCTTGCCGCCCTTCTGGATAAAGACGCCACCGCCGCCCCAGTCGCCGCCGCGATCCTTACCCGTCATAGTCTTGTTGTTCGTAATGTAAATCTTGCTGTTCTCACCAGCGCTAATTGTTGCCATCGTACCAGTGTTGTCACCGCCAGCGATACGCAAACCGCCGCCCTCAGCGTTCTCCGCCACGTTGCCGGCAATCGTGCCGCCAGTCATTTCAAACTCGATGGTCTTGTTGTAAAAACCAGCGTAAACGCCACCGCCAGCCTCATGGGAGTAGTTAGCAGTAACTGAGCCACCCGTTATACTGAGCTTGCCACCATTTACACATGCAATGCCACCGCCACCGAGCAGGCCATTGTTAAACGATTCAGAGATATTGGAATCGACACGATTGTTAGTAATGCTTGCCGAATCGCTGATACTAACGCAAGCATTT
>CABSMB010000052.1 GCA_902478705.1 uncultured Collinsella sp.
TCACCAGGAAGATGACTGCGCCCAGAACTGCGGCGGTGCCCACGGTCGCGGGCTCGCCCCAGGGGACGAAGATCGCGCAGAACCAGGCGACGACCAGGACCTGCTTCATGGACATAGCAAGCTTGGCCATGGCGAGCGACGGGCCGGAAAGCTCGGCGAGCGGACCTTCCTGAAGCTCTTGCTCGGCCTCGGCCTGGTCAAACGGTAGCTTGCCGAGTTCCATGTAGCAAGCAATCGCAAAGGCGATGCCGGCGAGGATCACGGCGACCGGCGCGTCGATGGCACCCGTCATGATGTGCTGGCCCATGGTGGCGATGTCGGTGGAACCGCACACCAGGGCGGCGGCAAACAGCGCCAGCAGCATAGACGGCTCGATGAGCACGCTCATGAGCAGTTCACGGACGCCGCCGATACCGGCGTAGGCGTTGGACGAATCCACACCGCAGAGGGCGAAGAAGAAGCGGGCGAGCGCCAGGCTGTACATGATGGTGATGGCGTCACCAAAGACCGGGATGGGGCTTTGTGCCGTAAAGAGCGGCAGACCCATCGCGAGCATAAAGGCGACGGCGAAGAACAGCGGCGGCATGATGCGCAGCGCGAAGCTCGCATCCTCGCTCTGGGACTCGGGGCGCGCAAAGAGCTTGGCCAGGTCGCGGTAGTCCTGCATGATGCTGGGGCCGCGACGGTTGTGCATCTTGGCGCGAATCACGCGGCCGAGACCGGAGAAGAACGGCGCGACGGCCATAACGACCACGCCCTGCAGAACGGCAAGTACGATGTTGTTCATGCTCTCCCCTCCTTAACCCATTTGCACGGCGAGCACGAGGAACACCACGAGTGCCGCGACGATGTAGCAGATATAGATGCTGTAGTTGCCGCCCTCGAGCTTGGTCGCGAGGTCGGCGAGCTTCTCGACACCCTTATGGGGGGCATCGACGAGAACCTTGTCAGGCACGGGCTCCACAGCCTCGGCCACACAGGTGAGCTTCTGGAAGAAGTGCGCGATGGACCAGCAGACGGCCGTGCAGCGGTCGCGCAGCGTGTAGAGCGGCTGCATAAACCAGGACACCTCGGAGGCAAAGGTCGTGGCCACGACGGGCATATGCTCGTTGGGAGCATAGCCGCATGCCCACGGCTGGGACTTCTGCACCTTGCCAACGGTCTTGAGCTTGCGATAACCGCAGGCAAGGCCGACAAGCACCACGAGCGCAATAGCGATTGCGGGCGTGGAGGTGGCAGCGCCAGAGTACTGGTTCATGAGCTCCATGCCCTCGGCGGCAAACACGCCACCGTACGGATGCAGCACGGACGCGGCGACATCGACCAGCAGGGGCGCGATCACGGGAGCGCCAATGCCCAGCACGACGCAGATGGCCGCGAGCAGGCCCTGCGCAAACACCATGGGGACGGGAACCTCCTTGGCATTGGCCGCGGCCTCGGAGCGGGGCGCGGAGGCAAAGGAGACGCCATAGGCCTTGACGAAGCACGTGACAGCCAGAGCGCCGGTAATGGCGAGCGCGACGGCAGCGAACACGGCCACAATCATGACGGCCTTGTCGCCCTGCATGGCGGCGTTAAACAGCGACTGGTAGGTAAACCACTCGGACACAAAGCCGTTGAAGGGCGGGATGGCCGAGATGGCAAGCGCGCCAATAAGGAAGCAGATGGCCGTTGCCGGCATACGACGGAACAGGCCGCCCATCTTCTCCATATTGCGCGTACCCGTGGAGTACAGCAGTGCACCGGCGCCCAAGAACAACTCGCCCTTGAACATCGCGTGGTTAAACGTGTGGTAGAGGGCGGCCATCAGAGCCAGGACGGCGATGCCGACCGAGTCGAGAGCCATGGCGGCCATGGAGGCGCCGACGCCGAGCAGAATGATGCCGATGTTCTCGACGGAGTGATAGGCCAGCAGGCGCTTGATGTCATGCTCCTGAAGGGCGAAGGCCACGCCGAGGACCGAAGAGATCGCGCCGAATACCATGACCATAAGGCCCCACCAGACCTGAACACCCGAGGCGGAAAGCAGGTCAAGTCCAACCTTCAGAATGCCGAAGATACCGATCTTGATCATGCCACCGGACATGAGGGCCGACACGTTGGACGGTGCCTCGGGGTGCGCCTTGGGCAGCCAGCCGTGCAGCGGGATGATGCCGGCCTTGGCACCAAAGCCAAAGAAGGCGAGCACGAAGCACACGGATGCGACCGCGGGGCTAAACTGCGTAGCGCGGAAATCAGTAAAGGCAAACGAGCCGCCGGCGAAGTTGGTCATGGTGAGGAAGCTCGCCATGATGAGCACAAAGCCCACGTGCGCGATCACAAAGTAGAGCCAACCGCCGTGGATGGAGTTCTCGTTCTCCTCGATCACGACCAGGAAGTACGAGGTCAGCGACATGAGCTCAAAGGCGACCAGGAACCAAAACACGTTATCGGCGGTGATGACGAGCATCATGGACGCCACGAAAGTGTTAAAGAAGAAGCCGGCGCGGCCCTTTTTGCCCGGGTACTCATCAAAGTAGTTGAGACCGTAGATCGAACCGGCAAACGCGAGCACCGAGATGAGCGCCACGAACAGGCCGGACAGCTGATTGAGCAGCAACTGGAAATGGGCAAACGGGAAGAAGACGATCGTGTCGATTGACGTGACGTCGCCGAGCACGGCCTGAATGCCGGCCACGAAGGAAAGCACCGCGGCTACGGCACCGATAAGGCAGCCGGCGGTCTTGGCGGCGTTGTCGGCCTTGATCAGCAGAACCGAGGCGAGCGCACCGATGCACGAGACGGCAAGCGATGCGATAAACAGCGTCATGCTATCCATTGTTTACGCTCCCTTCTGCTTTCTCGGACAGGCCCTGGGCCACAGCGGTAACGTCGACGGCCGGACCGTTTTCAATCGAGCGCAGGCGCTTGGCCTCGTCGAGCTCGCGATCGGCCGCGCCGCCCATGACGGTCAGCGCCTTGGTGGGGCACGCCGCCACACAATGCGGGCCGTCCGGATCGAAGGCGCACAGGTCGCACTTCACAGCGCAGGTGTACTGGCCAGGAGCCCACGTAAGCAGGCTGCTCAGGGACTTAGGATACGAAGGTGTCGGATCGCACATGCCTGCGACGCCGGCGATGGACGTGCCTTCGGGATGGATGGCACCGAAGGGGCACGCGATGGCGCACAGCCTGCACCCGATGCACTCCTGCTCCTTGACGTGGATGCGGTCGCCATCGTGCTCGATGGCGTTCACCGGGCAGACCTCGGCGCAGGGGGCACCCTCGCAATGGTGGCAGGCAAGGGCGGCCGAAATGCCGCCGGTCTTCACGAGCGCCAGACGCGGCGTGTCCTGAAGACCCTGCATCCGGTGGGCGTCGGCACAGGCGGACTGGCATGTTCCGCAGCCGATGCACCTCTCCGGGTTGATGTCGATGAAGCGGTTCATCCCCACTTCCTTTCAAAATAACGGGCCGGGCTCCCGAACGTACGGGACGCCCGGCCCAAAAAGCCAACGAGAACGGGACTACACGATTTGGTTCACATGCGTCTCGTCGTCGAACTTGGCGGCACCAGGCTCAACGTCCTGGGGAGCGGCGGCGTCGACCAGAGCCTGCTTGAGCTCGGTGTACTGACGCTCGACCTCGCCCTCGGCCCAAACCTGGTCGGCGATTGGATCGACCTGGCAGGCGGAGAACTTGTCCTCGGGCGTGTGCGAGACCGGGTCGACCTTGTGCATGGTCAGCTCGTTGCACTTGCCGATCCACCACTGGTAGGTCATGTAGACCGTGCCCTTGTTGATGCGGTCGCTCACGTCGGCGCGGCTGTATACCTGGCCGCGGCGGCTGTGAATCGAGACGATGTCGCCGTTCTTGATGCCGCGCGCCTCGGCGTCCGCGGGATTCATGCGGACAAAGCCGGGCTCGTCGGCGAGCAGCGCCAACGTCTTGCAGTTGCCGGTCATGGAACGGCAGCTGTAGTGGCCGACCTCGCGGACGGTGCACAGGATGAGCGGGTACTCATCGTCGGGAAGCTCGGAGGGCGCCTCCCAATCGTGCGCCATCAGGTTGGCGCGGCCGTCCTTGGTGGTGAACTTGCCGCCTGCGAACATGTCGGCCGTACCGTGGTCGTTCACGTCGGTGGACTTGACGGGCCACTGGGCGTAACCGCCCTCGGGGGCCATCTTCTCGTAGGTGGCGCCCACAAAGTTGGGACACAGGCTAATGCACTCGTTCCAGATCTGCTCGGTGTTGTCGTAGTGCATGGGGTAGCCCATGCGCGTGGACAGGTCCGCGAAGATCTCCCAGTCGTGACGGCACTCGCCCTTGGGCGGAACGGCCGCGTCAAAGTGCTGGAAGCTACGGTCAGAGGCAGTAAAGACACCCTCGTGCTCGCCCCAAGAGGTGGCGGGCAGGATGACGTCGGCGAGCATGGTCGTCTGCGTCATAAAGATGTCCTGGCAAATGAACAGATCCAGCTCGGAGAGCGTCTTGCGCATACCGGCCGAATCGGGCTCGGTCTGCACCGGGTCCTCGCCGTAGTTGTAGAAGCAGTGCACCTTGCCCTCGTCGACCAGGTGACCCAGGTCGGTGAGCTTGTAGCCCTCCTCCAAGGGGAGCTTTTCCTCGGGCACGCCCCAAGCCTTGGCAAACTTGGCGCGCGCGGCGGGGTCGGTGACTTTTTGGTAGCCAGGGTACAGGTTGGGCAGCATGCCCATATCGCAGGAGCCCTGGACGTTGTTCTGGCCACGCACGGGCGCGAGACCGGAATTGGGTTTGCCGATCTGGCCGGCAACGCAGGCGATGGAGGCGATGGTGTGCACCGTCTTCAGGTTCTGCTTCTGCTGACACACGCCCATGCCCCAGCCAATGATGGCAGAGGGCTTCGCCGTGGCGTACATCTCGGCAGCTTGGTGGATCAACGCGGGCTCGACACCCGTGATGTCCTGTACGGATTCGGGAGTGTAGTTCTTGATGGTCTCCCACCACTCGTCAAAGCCGTTCGTATGCTCGGCGACGAATTCCTTGTCGTAGAGGCCATCGTTGACCAGACAGTTGGCAAAGGCGTTGAGGAACGCGACGTTGCAACCGTTCTTGATCGGAAGGTAGATATCGGCGATACGCGCAGTTTCGATATGGCGCGGGTCGGCGACAATGATCTTGCAACCCTTTTCTTTGGCTCGCACGATACGCCTTGCGACGATGGGGTGCGAATCGGCAGGGTTATAGCCGAAGAGGAAAATGCAGCCCGCATCCTCCATACCGGGGATGGAGCATGACATGCAACCTGAACCAACCGTGTCCATCAGACCGAGGACAGTAGGGCCGTGTCAAGTACGGGCGCAGTTGTCCACGCTGTGGGTGCCGATGCACGCACGCGTAAACTTCTGCATGACGTAGTTCGCCTCATTGCCGCCGCCTCGCGAAGAGCCGGTGGTCATGACAGCGTTAGGACCATATTCGTCAATTATGGCCTGCATCTTAGATGCGGTGAAATCCAGTGCCTCGTCCCAGCTTACGCGCTCAAGATCCGCGCCCTTGGTGCGACGGATCATCGGGTGCAGTACGCGAGGAGTCAAGATCTTGGTGTCGTTGATGAAGTCGTAGCCGCTCATACCCTTAAGGCACAGCTCGCCCTGATTGGTGATGCCGTCGAGCGGTTCGGTACCCACGACCTGGCCGTTTTGGACCAAGAGGTTAAACTGGCAACCGGCACCGCAGTACGGGCAGATCACTTTATGCTTCTCCATGACACCCTCCTTCCTTTTTCTGCTACCGATTAATCGGTACGTATTTGACAATCGTTGGGCCTGTATGGCCGCCCGCTTACGCCTCGTTTTCGATGGTGGCTCGGGCACGCTCGGCGGTCAGTTCCGCCAGACGCTCCTCGTCTACCAAGGTGAGACCCTTGGTCGGGCACGCCTCGGCACACGCCGGACCGCCGGGACGGTCCACGCACAGGTCGCACTTGAGCACGAAGCTCTTGGTCTGCGAACCCACGCGCACGTCGCCCATCAAGACGGGGACCTGCGTGGTCGCCACGCTCACGGCGCCAAAGGGACAGGCCATGACGCAGCTCTTGCAACCGATACAGTTGTCCTCGTTAACGCCGATACGATGGTTCTTTGGATCAAAGAACAAGGCGCCCGTGGGGCAGGCCTTGGCGCACGGGGCATCCTCGCAGTGATGGCAAGCCACCGGTGCGGAGATCTCGTAGGTGCGCGTCACGCGCAGGCGCGGCGCGGCGATGTTGCCGGGAATATCGTGTGCCTCGATACACGCCGCCATGCAGGTTTGACACCCAATGCAGCGCGAGGAATCGGCTACGACTCGTTTATTGCCCATGTTGTTCACTCCCTCCTGAATCCCATGCCGGAGAGACCCTGTCGACGTTGCCCCAAGCCGCCCGTGGCCTGGCGTCGGCGTATCGAATGCATGCGGCGAAACAGGCACTCGGTAGAATTTCTCCAACGGTATACAGGTTGAATATACGCAGTTGCAGGGGGCAAACTTGAGCATAGGCCCTGCAATACGGGTGTATTGCAGGGGTTTTGGCAGGTTGGAATTATTCTCTAGAAGCTATAAAGGTGAGTGTATTACATGCGTACGCCCAAGAAAGATTTCACGTTCATTTCTGAAGGATGTAGTACGTTTGTAATATCGTTTACACTCAATTACTCTAGTGCAATAAAGTAGTGGTTGTAAGATTGGCTATTATTAGCCAATGCTGTATTTGACTATTCAAATTGCACGCTCATTAAGGGAGGCCAGTGATGTCATCGACTCAAAAACGAGCCATCCTGCAGGTGCGCATTCGCGAGGAAGACAAGCAGCATGCCGAGCGTCTCTACGACGCCATGGGCACATCGCTCGCCGAGGCCGTGCGCCTTTTTGTCGCGCAGAGCATTTTGATGCGCAAGCTCCCCTTTCAGCCGGTCGCTGTGCGCTCAAAGGACGGCACCGCCGCCTATGGATCGCTCAAAGCCTATGGGGACCCCAATCGCCGCTCCGAGGAGCGCAATGCCTGGATTGAGTACCTTGCCACAGAAAGCGACGATTCGATTTTGGGTCCCGAGGAAGTAGATATCCATGAGTAGCACCATCATCGACGAGACCGTCATCCTGCGCTACCTGCTTAACGACGACGAGGTCCTGTCACCGCGCGCCGCCAAGGTCATCGCCACGCGCACCGCTCGTGTCTACCCCGAAATCATCACGCGCGTCGTGGTCACGCTGCGCGACGTCTATAAGGTTCCCCGCGTTGAGATTGGCGCGGCCATGAAAAGGCTGCTCGATGACGTCATGGTCGCCGAGCCCACCGTTGTCGC
>CABSMB010000053.1 GCA_902478705.1 uncultured Collinsella sp.
AGCGAACTCGCTGATCGCGCCTGGGTCTCGAGCGCTCGCACCGCCAATATTCTGCGCGCCCTCGAAGCCAAGGGCTGGGTTGAGCGTGAGCACTCAAAGACCGACCGTCGTCGCGTACACGTCATAGTGACCGACAAGGGATTCCAGGATCTCGAAATCAAACGCCGGGAATTCGAGGACCGCACCGCGGCTTTCCTCGAGCAGCTCGGCGAAACAGATACCCAAGAGATGGTACGCCTTCTTAGACGTGCCAACGAAATTATCGACCACAATCAAGAAAGGAGAGATGCCGAGTGAGGATTCTCAAGCTCTTTAAAAAGCATATCCTGGCACTGTTCACAGCTATCGTACTCATCGTAATCAGCTGCAACGCCGACCTGGCACTGCCTACCTATATGAGCGATATCGTCGACGTGGGCGTGCAGCAAGGCGGTATCGCCTCGCCCGTGCCCGACACCATTCGCGCCGAATCGCTCGACGACCTCGAACTCTTTATGAGCGCCAAGGACGCCAAAACTGTGGAGGCCGTGTTTAGCAATGCGGACAATAACGGCATTCGAACGTACAAGGGCACCGAGGAGGAGCGCGCCGACGGCGGCAAGATTGCCGACATCATGAGCCTGCCCGAGACCGTCGTGCTCGCCTTCAACCAGGGCATCGACGCCGACTCCATGGGCGACATGACCGGCGCATCCACCGAGGCAAGCGATGGCGGCGCCGCCCAGGCCATGCCCACCCCCGAGCAGATGGCGGCGATGACGCCCGAGCAGCTCGCCGAGATGCAGCAGAAGGCCGCAGCCGCGCAGAGCATGCAAAAGCAGATCGACGCCGACGGCGGTAAGATCACCATGAAGAGCCTGCGCCTAGGCGTTGAAGGCGGTCTTATCGATCAGGGCAAGCTCGTCGAGGGCGCCAACGATATGGCTGACAAAATGGGCTCCATGTCGGGCTCCATCGTCACCCAGCGCGCCGTGAGCTACGTGCAGGACGAGTACAAGGCACAGGGCATCGACCCCGCTGACGTGCAGAACGCCTACCTGGGCCGCATGGCGACCACGATGTTTGGGCTGTGCCTGGTGTCGCTCGTCGCCACCATCCTGACCGGTGCCGTGGCTTCGCGTACCGCCTGCTCCATCGCCCGCGACCTGCGCCGCGAGACCTTCAATAAGGTTATGCACTTCTCGCCGGCCGAGGTGGGCAAATTTAGCCAGGCCTCGCTCATTACCCGCTGCACCAACGACATTCAGCAGATTCAGATGGCCGCAACTCTATTTATCCGCATGTGCCTGATGGCCCCCGTCATGGGCATCGTCGCCGTCATGCGCGTCCTGGCCAACCACACCGGCCTTGAGTGGACCATCGCTGTGGCCATCATCGCGGTTTCGGCCGTCGTCGGCGTGCTCATGGGCCTCACCATGCCCAAGTTCAAAAAGATGCAGAGCTTTGTTGACCGCGTGAACCTTACCGCCCGTGAGCTGCTCGACGGCCTTATGCCCATCCGCTCATTCAACCGCGAGGAGCATGAGCTCGAGCGTTTTGACAAGGCTTCGCTCGACCTGATGACCACGCAGCTCTACACCAACCGCGCCATGAGCTTTATGATGCCACTCATGATGCTCGTCATGAACTGCATCACCGTGCTTATCGTCTGGTTTGGCGCGCAGGGCGTGTCCGACGGCGTGATGCAGGTCGGCAACATGATGGCGTTTATCTCCTACACCATGCAGATCGTCATGGCGTTTATGATCCTCACCATGGTGTCGGTCATTCTGCCCCGTGCCGAGGTCGCAGCCGAGCGCGTGGAAGAGGTCATCACTTGCCCCACAAGCATCAACGACCCCGCCTCGCCCAAACTGCCCGCGGCCAGCGCGCCGCGCGGTGAGCTCACCTTCCGCGACGTGAGCTTCCAGTATCCCGATGCCCGCGCCGACGTCATCAGCGGCGTGAACTTCACCACGCATGCCGGTCAGATGCTCGGCATTATTGGCTCCACGGGCTCGGGCAAGTCCACGCTCGTGCAGTTGATTCCGCGCCTGTACGACGTCACGGGCGGCAGCATTTCGCTCGACGGCATCGACGTGCGCGACATGGCCCTTTCCGAACTGCGCCGCCGTATTGGTTACATCCCGCAGCAGGGGCGCCTGTTCTCGGGTACCGTCGAGAGCAACCTTAAGTTTGCCGGCGACATGGTGAGCGACGAGGACATGCACCGGGCGGCACGCATCGCCCAGGCCGAGGACTTTATCGCCGAGCGCGAGGGCGGCTACGACTCCCCCATCAGCCAGGGCGGCTCCAATGTTTCGGGTGGTCAGCGCCAGCGTCTGGCCATCGCCCGCGCGTTGGCCAAAAAGCCCGAGGTCGTGGTGTTCGATGACTCGTTTAGTGCCCTCGACTACAAGACCGACGCGCGCCTACGCGAGGAGCTGGCCAAAAACGTTACCGACGCCGCGCTCGTGGTCGTGGCCCAGCGCATCGCGACCATCATGCACGCCGACCAGATCATCGTGCTCGACGACGGCCACGTAGTGGGCACCGGCACGCACGAGGAGCTGCTGCGCAGCTGCCCGGCGTACCTGGAGATCGCACAGTCGCAGCTTTCCGCCGAGGAGCTGGGGCTTACCCAAGAAGAAATTGCAGCCGTCATGGAAGGAGGCGAGCGCTAATGGCAGACGAGACCAAGACTCAGATTCCCAAGCCCACCCGCCAGCGTGGTCCCATGGGCCGCATGGGCGGCATGCGTCGCGGCGAAAAGGCCAAGGACTTTAAAGGCACCATGAGGCAGCTGCTCGGCTATATTGGCCAGCACAAGATTGCCGTGTTTGCCGCCGTCGCCTTTGCCGTGTGCTCGGTCATCTTTAACATTGTGGGGCCCAAGGTGCTCGGCCAGGTTACGACCAAGCTGTTTGAGGGCCTGGTTGCCAAAGTCAACGGTACCGGCGATGTCGACTTTAACTGGATCGCCAAGACGCTCGGCTTTTTGCTCTGCCTGTACCTGGCGAGCTCTATCTGCAGCCTCATCCAGGGCTGGCTCATGACCGGTGTCACGCAAAAGATTTGCTACCGCATGCGCAAGGAGATCGCCGCCAAGATTGCCGTCGTGCCGATGAGCTACTTCAACGGTCACAGCAAGGGCGATGTGCTCAGCCGCATCACCAACGACGTCGATACGCTCGGCCAGTCGCTCAACCAGAGCGTGACGCAGCTTATTACGTCCGTCACGCAGATTATCGGCGTGCTCGTCATGATGTTGTCGATCAGCCTGCCGCTCACCGGCGTCACCGTGCTCACGCTGCCGGCCGCCGCGATTATCTTGATGGTGATGATTCACTTCTCGCAGCCGTACTTCCGCGAGCAGCAGCAGGTCCTGGGCGCCGTCAACGGCATTATCGAGGAGGACTTTGCCGGCCAGAACGTCATTCAGGTGTTCGACCGCGCCGAGGCCTCGATCGAAGAGTTCGACCGTCAAAACGACCGTCTCTTTATTAGTGGCTGGCGCTCGCAGTTCCTGTCGGGCCTGATGATGCCGCTTATGAGCCTGGTGGGCAACATGGGCTACGTGGGCGTCGTCGTGGTGGGCGCACAGCTCGCGCTGACCGGCAATGCCACGCCCGGCGATATCCAGAGCTTTATCCAGTACGTTCGCAACTTTACGCAACCCGTGCAGCAGCTGGGCAACGTGAGCAACACGATGCAGTCGATGGCCGCTGCCACCGAGCGCGTCTTTGAGTTCTTGGCCGCGCCCGAGGAGGAGCAGAAGGCCGACGCGCAGATTCCCGAGAGGCGTCCCGGCCACGTGGAGTTCGACCATGTCAAGTTTGGCTACACGCCCGACAAGACCATCATCCACGACTTTAGCTGCGAGGCGCAGCCCGGCCAGACCATCGCCATCGTCGGCCCCACCGGCGCCGGCAAGACCACGCTCATTAAGCTGCTTCAGCGCTTTTACGACGTGGACGGCGGTTCGCTGCGCGTCGAGGGCGTCGACGTGCGCGATTGGGACCGCGCGGCACTTCGCGGCGAGTTTGCCATGGTGTTGCAGGATACTTGGCTGTTTAACGGCACCATCCGCGAAAACATCCGCTACGGACGCCCCGATGCGAGCGATGCCGAAGTCGAGGCCGCCGCACGCGCCGCACGCTGCGACCACTTTATTCATACGCTCGCCGGCGGTTACGACTTTATGATCAACGAGGAGGGCACCAACCTGTCGCAGGGTCAGCGCCAGCTCGTGACCATCGCCCGTGCCATTTTGGCCGACCGTCCGGCGCTGATTTTGGACGAGGCGACCTCCAACGTTGACACTCGTACCGAGGAGCTTATTCAGCGTGCCATGGATGCGCTAATGCAGGGCCGCACGAGCTTTGTCATCGCGCACCGCCTGTCCACGATCCGCAACGCCGACGTGATCTTGGTGATCCGCGACGGCGACATCGTCGAGAAGGGCACACACGACGAGTTACTCGCCCAAGGCGGCTTCTACGCCGACCTGTACAACTCGCAGTTCGACGAGGCGGCGTAGATACGGCCGCAGAGAAATGATGACGCCCGAGAACGGGGGCGCAGGACAACCTGCGCCCCCGTTCTGTGTCCTTCGAGCCTCGAAACGCCTTCCCTGAGACCTCATTGACGGCGCTTTCCAGACCCCGTGGGCAAAAAAGGGCAAATATGAGTACTGTCACCTTTTTAGTAACAGCCAAAACCACCTCAAACGACCTCTTTGCGGCCTCTATACGCCTTCAAATTAATCAAAACGCCCGTTAGCAGGCTTCTGCGTGCCAACGTTAATGAACATATTTATCACTTTGTCTATTATCTCGCTAGACGGATATATTACTAAGTTAGCAACAGTACTCATATTTGGCATTTTTTGCCCACGGAGTGTTTCCTGGGGAACCGACAACAGCCTTAGGGTCCCGCATGGCGCCACTCCCTCCCGACATCCTCCGACGTTTCCCCAGATAAAACCTAGCAAAATAAACCTGTCCCTTTTTGGAAGGTTTCAGGGTGACAAGGACTTGCACTTTAGCGTGCGACAGCGGATAATGCCGAACACTCAACAATACGCTTATTGCTCTTTCTATAGATTGAGGAGGCCCCTATGGCCATGGAATTCAAACGCAGGTTGCCGATCCCCATGGAGATCCGCGAGGAAATGCCGCTTTCGGCCGAGCTCACCGCCAAAAAGCAGGAGTTTGACGCCGAGGTCGCCAAGATCTTTACCGGCGAGGATGCACGCAAGGTACTCATTATCGGCCCGTGCTCTGCAGACCGCGAGGACTCGGTACTCGAGTACATGAACCGCCTGGCCAAGGTCGCCGAGGAAGTCAAAGACAAGCTCGTTATTATCCCGCGCGTCTACACCAACAAGCCCCGCACCAAGGGCACCGGCTACAAGGGCCTGCTGCACAACCCCGACCCCGAGGCGCCGGACGACCTGCTCGAGGGCGTCAAGGCCATCCGCCACATGCACTTGCGCGTGATTGAGGAAACGGGCTTCTTCACCGCCGACGAGATGCTCTATCCGTCCAACTACCAGTACCTCGTTGACCTGCTGAGCTATGTTGCCGTGGGCGCACGCTCGGTCGAGAACCAGGAGCATCGTCTGGTATCGAGCGGCATTTCGGTACCCGTCGGCATGAAGAATCCCACTGCCGGCTCTACCACCGTTATGCTCAACTCCATTTACGCCGCGCAGGCGCACCAGAGCTTCATCTTCCGCAACTGGGAGGTCGAGTGCGACGGCAATCCGCTCGCACACGCCGTCATGCGTGGCTACATCGGTCTCGATGGCCGCACCTACCCCAATTACCACTACGAGCACCTGGAGCGCCTGGCCGAGCGCTACACCGAGCACGCCGGCTATGCCAATCCGGCAGCGGTCATCGACTGCAACCACGACAACTCGGGCAAGCGCCCGCTGGAGCAGTACCGCATTTGCAAGGAGGTACTCGACAGCTGCCGCCGCAACGAGTCCATCTCCAAGCTGGTCAAGGGCTTTATGATCGAGTCCTACTTGGAGGATGGCAACCAGCCGGTCGACGGCGGTGTCTTTGGCAAGTCGATCACCGATCCGTGCCTGGGCTGGGAAAAGACCGACTACCTCATCCACGAGATCGCGGAACGGATTTAGTTACGCGGTTTTGACCAAACCGCGTAACGACTCGACGCTGCAAGCCCGTCAGAGCGGCAATCTGCCTTTCAGCTTCGACGGCATGACCAAAAGGTCAATGCCGCCTCGCTTCAAGGCACCTTGCTCGCTCTGGCGGGCTTTCGCTGACTTTTGCTCTACCTGCGGTGTTGGCGGGGCAGCTAATTTAGAATGGGGCTCTTTTAGCTACCCGCAAAGTAGTCGTTGGGGACGTTCTTGTTTGACTAGTCGTTTAAGAACGTCCCCAACGACCACCCGGGGGAGCTGCCTTCTCTCGCGGCGGTCTTCTAGCAGAAAAACCAAGTGAGTAGGCTTTTTGCAGAAGGCCGAGCACACGCCAAAACGATATAGCTCTGACCTGCGGTTTTATTGAGTATTTGTCGCGATGTGCTCGGCAGGTTCAAAAAAGTCTACTCACTTGTATCTGAGACGCACCAGGTTGGCAAAAACCGCCGCGAAAGGGTCCCTGGTCCCTTCGCGGCGGTCATACGCCTCTGATTTTGCGACGATTTTGCCCGCTTGTTACTCGCTGTAGCGGGTGGCGATGGCAGCTTGTACCATGCCGGCGCTCATGAGGTAGGTCACCAGGAAGTAGCCACCGTATGCTGCCAGGAAGATTGCGCAGGTGAGGCCCACGGTGCCGCCGATGCTCATATTTCCGAAAATGCTCACCAGCTCGATGATCACCTTAAGTGCCACAAAGGAGTGCGCCAGGCCCACTGCCAGCGGGAACAGGAAGAATACCGCTTGCTGCGCCATCACCGAATGGCGAATCTGGCGGTCCTCACAGCCGATCTGTGCCAGCACACGATAGCTGCGGCTGCCGTCGGCCACATTGGAGAGCTGCTGGATCGACAGTATCGCCGCGCACGCAACGACCAGTACAAAGCCGATGTAGATGGCTAGGTAGCTAATAAGACCGTTCATTTGCGCTGCTTGCGTGTACATCTCGGAGCGTGTGATGAAGATTCCCCACGACCCCGGCTCCTTGCCGTCAACGAGCAGATTGTCGAGCACAGTGTATTTAATGCTCTCGTCTGCCTCGGTCGTATCCATCCCCTGTTTGTAGTTAACGAGCAGGCTACTGGAATACGGCTGCAGATTAAGTTGGGACAACAGCTCGTCGGCAACGACGACGGTACCCGGATTA
>CABSMB010000054.1 GCA_902478705.1 uncultured Collinsella sp.
CCCCAAGCCTGCGCCGATTCGCTCTCAGCGCCGCGCGGGGGCCCGTGACGCATGCCCAAAAAAGTACGGGGAGAAAGGAACGCGATGGCGACAGCCACGCCCTTCCGCCTTCACGGGGCCACGCAGGACTGGAAGCGACTGGGCCGTGCGGTGGGGCTGTGCTTGGATTGGCTACACTGATGTGGACAGTTCCGTGAGGGGCGCGAGAGACGGGACTCCGGGGAGATCTTCGAGGAAGGAGTACCTCGACTGGAAGCGCGGGTTCAGTGGGGCATGAACCTAATCTCTGTCTCTCTTGCTTTTTTGATTTGTTGAGAAGCCGGCATTTGGGGGCATTTTGGATAGCGAACAGTTCAAACAAGAAGCTGAGAAAATAGAACAAAGCCTGATTGCCTTGAGAGTCGCCGAGCGCAATGCAGTGATTCCCTTCATGAACGGCGACTTTACCCAATGGGATCTATATCTGGCATCCTCCTCTGAGTATGCGATGAGACTGATAGACGGATTCATCCCCATGCTCGAGTCGAGGAATCTTGTTTGCGTCGCCCAGCTTCTCCGCGCACAGGTTGGAGTCTGCCTGCGGGCATTCGCGCTATTCGCCGCCGAAGACCAGGATGACTTTCTCAAGCAGGTGTTTCAAGGTGTGCCTGTGAACAAGCTGAAAGATTTCTCGGGTGAGAAGATGTCCGATAGAAGACTTCAAGACTTACTCGAGAAGTCCGATCCAAAGGTAAAAGATGTATACAAGGTGACGTCTGGATTCGTCCACTTCTCCACTGATATTCTGCCGAGCATGGGTGTGCCTGGGGAGGGCTATGAGGTCGAGTTTAATTTTGGAGCCGAGCCCAACGAGAGAAACAATGCGCCTCTCGTGGAATGCGGCAAGGCGTTCTGCCACTATGTCGACCTGCATCTCCAGATGCTTCATAAGGTGATTGCTTCGGATGAGTGGTATGCCGATCGATTCCGTATCGATTCCGATGGTCCTGCAGACGAAGCCTCGAAAAGCGAGAAGGTGTAGGTCGAACGCATTGACGCCGCCTTGACAGCATACCGATATGATAACGAATGGGAGGTTCCCTGCGAAATGTGCGCCTCTGTATATTCTCGCTAGGAAGCCCTCGACCGATAAGGCATCGTTGAGTTCAATTTGAGTTCAGCTCGGGTGCCCGAAAATCGCCCAACTCTAATAAAAGGGGAGACGACGGTACACCACGTAGACGAGAGGCTATGGAAGTGCACGATTTAATTATATTGGCGCGCTAAACCGCCCCCGCCGCCCAACTTGAACTCCGCTCACGCGTGTATGGGGCTGCGAGAGGTAACGGCCTGCGGCCTCCTTTGTGTGCTCGATGATATCTTCGAGCATGCCGGGCATGGCGGAGGCATTCGCTGCAATCCAGCCGTGTTCAAGCGCCGTTTCGGATAGGAGCGAGAGGGGGCCGTCTTGCCCGTTCCCCTTGCACCCGTAAAGATGGTTGACGGTTTGGGGTCTCCCGGGTCTTTAGCTTTTACCGCGTTAGGTGCCTCATGGAAATTGTTGGACTTTAATCAGACAGACCCAGCATGTCGTTTTCCTCCATGAGGACATCGGCTAAAACCGCAACACCTATGCTTGTTTAAGCAAACCTCCTGATAGTCGTGGAGCTGCTGTAGCCCGACATGCAGGACGTCGCTCGGCTTAAACACCGGATGCCGCATCCGCGAAACGAGTTGCGGTGCACCCTGTCCCAAAAGGCTGCCAAGTCCCATGGCGTGAGCGTTGGGGTAGCCATCATTCAGCGTGGATACATCCGGAGGCGCATAGATCCAGACGATTCCAACGTTCTCGTATTTCCCGTGCAGGTAATCGAAGAGAGCAAGCGACACCATACAGTTGCCGCCGACGGTCACGACTCTGTCGGGGTTTTCTGCCGTAAGCTTCCTCTGCGCATCCTGAATCCCCGCCAGGACTTCGTCCTCGGCATAGATGCGAACTGCCTCCCATTTCTCATGTCCAAGTTTTGGGGTGCGTTTCACAATGCCGAGTGGGACCCCTGGACAGTCGGATCACGTGGTGGCCCCCTTTGAGAGGGTCACGAGCATGGTGGTCCCGTTCTCAGAACTTGCTTCGACCTCTACCGTGCCACCGTGAAGCGTTGCAATCTCCCAAACGAGCGCTAGTCCGAGTCCTGCGCCGCCGTATGCCCTGCTACGGGATTTGTCTAGACGAAAGAACGGCTGGAAGATGCTCTCTCGGTACTGCTTGGGTATTCCTGGACCCTCATCTTTGACTCGTAGGAGCACGTGGCTGTCGCTGTCGCTGATGGAGACGTTGACAGTCGAGCCGGAGCGGCTGTAGCGGATAGCGTTTTCGACCAGGTTGAACACCAGCCGGTACAGCAGCGTGTCGCTCCCGATTACTAAAGCGTCTCCAGCACAATTGAGGGCTATGCCTTTATTTTCGGCAAGTGGTGCAAGGTCGGTGAGGACTTCTTCGGACAAGGGACCAAGTTCAACATCGTCCTCGCAAGGAACGCTGCGGAGCTCACTCATCTCGAGCAACACCTTGGTCATCCGCGACATCCGCTCAGTTTGTTCTTGTAGCAGGCCGAGCAGCTCGGCTGTTTCGGGTTGCAAACCGGAGTGCTCGGAGATGAATAGTTCAATCTGTGCTTGCATAAGGGCGAGCGGGGTGCGCAGCTCGTGTGCGGCGTTGCCGGTAAACTGACGCTGTGCAGAGAACCCTTCGCCAAGACGGGCGATCATGTCGTTGAATGAGACGCTGCATCGTTGTAGCTCGGTGGGCGCATCTTCACTGAGTCTGATTTCGCTTAGGTTGTCAGGCTGCACGCGCTCTACCTGGGCGGCAAAAGCCCGTAGCGGCTTGAGCGCGCGGCCGCTCACAAAGTATGCCAGCGCGCCGCCAAGGAGTGTGACTCCAGCCGTGATGTACCAGGCTGTCGTGCCAAAAGACTCTTGTGCGTCGTTTACGACGATCGTGACCTTTTCATCGAGGGCCGCTTTCGTTGGGTCGAACGCTTGGGGCGAATCTTCGCCGGTTGCGTTAAAGGCCGAGATGTCACTGCCGATGGCATCCATGTAGCGCATGCCTGTATAGCCGACCAGGCAGTTCGTCAGCACGCATGCCGCACACGTCAGCAGTGCCGTCATGATCGTTATGCGCCATTGCAGCGAAAGCCCTTTCATTCGCCATCCTCCATAACGTAGCCCTCTCCAATCCGATTGCGAATCGGGTCGTATCCCAAAGCGCCACGTAGCTTTTTGCGGAGTGACGAGATATGAACGCGGGTTGCGTTGCTAAAGCTGTTCACAGTGCTATCCCAAACGTGCTCTATAAGCTCCTCTTGGCTTACCGGTCGCCCCTGATTAAGCATCAGGTATTCCAAGATTCCCGTTTCCTTGCGCGTAAGAGATAAAGCCTCGCTGTCCACGGAAGCGATGCGCGCCTTGGTGTCAAAGCGGAGCTTTCCGCAGGTTAAAACTATGTCGCTTTGTGCGAAGCGCCTGAGGGTAAGGCTGCGAATCCTTGCCGCAAGCTCGTCCAGATGAAACGGCTTGGTGAGGTAATCGTTGGCGCCGGCATCGAGTCCGGCGACTTTATCGGATACTTCGCCACGTGCGGACAGAATCAGTACCTTAGTCTCGCAGTCAGTTTTCCTAAGTTCCCTGAGTACGGTCATGCCGTCGATACGGGGAAGGTTGAGGTCGAGTACCACAAGGTCGAAGGTCTCAACGTTCAGTAGGTCGAGCGCCTCCTGTCCGTCGTGACAGCAGTCGATGCTGTACGCCAAGTTTCGCAAGCTGCGCGCGATTGCATCACACAGCGCCCGCTCGTCCTCGACGATCAAAATTCGCATAACAGTCTCCTCGCACATTCCAAATCGCGCTTAACACGGATTTTATAGTCGGTATGGTCCAATGGGTCGCGAAACGAAAGGAGTGGTCAGATTGTTCAAAGCGATTAAGCCTGTGGCGCAGGTGGCTTTGCTGATCGTTGGGGTAGCCATGGTTGGCTTTGGCATTATGCGCGGCGAGGCAGATGCCGTGCTGGCCAAGGCAATCAGGCTGTGCTTGGAGTGTATCGGAATTGGTTAAAAGAAAAAATACCGTATCGCATCTTTTGGCGAGATTTCGCGGATTGATTCAGGCGGCGGCAACGCTTGCGACCAACATTCACCTGCCTAATTTTGCCAAGGGAGGCATCTACCAGGGGGCGGGCAAAGCCGTCTGCGTGCCGGGGCTCAACTGCTACTCGTGTCCGGCGGCCTCAGGTGCGTGCCCCATCGGGTCGTTTCAGTCGGTGGTGGGCTCGTCTAAGTTCAGCTTTTCGTATTACGTCACCGGAACACTCATCCTGATCGGCGTGCTGCTGGGACGTTTTGTATGCGGCTTTTTATGCCCGTTTGGATGGCTGCAAGAGCTTCTGCATAAGATTCCCGGCAAAAAGCTCTCGACGAAAAAGCTCAAGCCGCTCACGTACATCAAGTACGCCGTGCTGCTGTTTGCCGTGGTGCTACTGCCCGTTCTGGTAGTCAACGATGTGGGCATGGGCGACCCGTTCTTTTGCAAGTACATCTGCCCGCAGGGTGTGCTCGAGGGCGCGATTCCGCTGTCCATCATGAACGTGGGAATCCGCTCCGCGCTGGGAAAGCTCTTTACCTGGAAGCTCGCGATCCTCATTGTGGTTGCGGTGCTGAGCGTGCTGTTCTACCGCCCCTTCTGTAAATGGATTTGCCCCCTCGGTGCGTTTTATGCACTCATGAACAAGGTGTCGTTGCTGGGGATTCAGGTTGACCAGTGCAAATGCGTCTCGTGCGGTAAGTGCGCCAAAGTGTGTCAGATGGACGTGGACGTTACGCGTACGCCCAACCATGCCGAGTGCATTCGTTGCGGCAAATGCGTGGGCGCATGCCCCGTCGATGCCATTAGCTTTCGCTACGGGCTGGGTGTGACGGGCGACAAACCCGCGCAGCCCGCGCAAGCCTGCGAAAACAAATAGGTATCTATATAAGCTTCGATATAAACGGAGGAACCATGAAACTGTCAAAAATTGCGGCCTTGTTGATGCTGCCCGTGCTGGCGCTGACTCTCGCGGCGTGCTCTGCCCCCAAGGGCGACGCAAAGGATGCCACGAGCGGCGATACGCAAATCGCCGAGCTTGTGGCACAAAAGCCGTCGAGCGCCGAGGAGGCGGCCGAGCTGTACCAGCAGCTGCTGCAAAAGGAAAACGAGATCTTTGCGAGCGATAACGCCCTATGGGAAAAGGTGTTTCTTGCGGCCAACAAAGACACTCCCATGATTGAGGACGGCAAGAACTACGGCGACTTTTTGCTTGATACCATCGAGGGCGCCAAGGATCAGTTTACGGCTGACGAGCTCAAGACGCTTAAGGCCGGCGCGCAGCAGGTCAAGGAGATCGAGGATAAGCTCATGGCGCTGGAGAAGGAGTTTCCCGGATGCGGCAGCACGCCCGGCGAGGGAGAGAGCGTCGATGCCTCGACCGCAGGCATGACCAACGGCGAGAGCGGGGAGACGAAGTTCCCCAGCTTTAAGGGCAAGGACTTGGACGGCAACGATGTAAACAGCGATGAGCTGTTCTCCAAGAACAAGGTCACCGTCATGAACTTCTGGTTTACCACCTGCAAGCCGTGCGTGGGAGAGCTGGGCGATCTGGAGAAGCTCAACAAGGAGCTTGCCGAGAAGGGCGGCCAGGTCGTGGGCGTTAATTCCTTTACGCTCGATGGCAACAAAGACGAGGTGGCAGACGCCAAGGACGTACTTTCCAAGAAGGGCGTGACGTACAAGAACATCTGGTTCAAGTCGGATAGCGAGGCCGGCAAGTTCACCTCCAACCTGTACTCGTTCCCGACCACGTACGTGATCGACCAGAACGGTAACATTGTGGGAGAGCCGATCATGGGCGGCATCAACTCCGCTGAGCAGCGCGAGGCGCTCAATAAACTGATCGATCAAGCACTCGCGAAGAGCGAACAGTAGATTCGTGGGACAGGCAACTGAAGGGGAGTCGCTGGAAACAGCGACTCTTTTTTTTCTGCTTCGGGGTAGCATCATGGGTATACGTCGAAAGGGGGCGGCTATGGTCGGCAGCATGGTCGAGCGGTTGCCGTTTTGGGGACAACTTACATCCGATGAGCAGACGCTCGTGGCAGAGCGCTCGTCGCTGCGATCCTTTGATGCCGGGCAGATAATCGGTAGCAGCGGAAATTCTTGCACCGGCATTATCTTTATTATCGAAGGTGACATTCGCGTGAGCCTGCTTTCCGAGGAAGGCAAGGAGGTCACGCTGTTTAGGGTTGGCTGCGGAGAGTGCTGTGTCACCACGGCCTCGTGCGTTATCGAGCAGATTTCATTTGACACCATGGTGGTTGCAGCACGCAGGTCATCGCTTTTGGTGGTGCCTGCGAGCGTGTGCGTCCAGCTCGCCCGCGATAATGTCTACGTTAAGGCCTTTATGCTCCAGGTTGAGGTGAAGCGCTACTCCCAGGTGGTATGCGTGCTGCAGCAGATGCTCTTTAAGCGTCTCGATCAGCGCGTCGCCAGCTACGTGCTCGAGCATTGCCGAGTTGCGGGCACAGCAGAAGTTGCCGTAACGCAAGACGAGCTTGCACGCGACATCAACTCTGCGCGCGAAGCGGTGACGCGCGCTCTGAGCCGTCTTGCGCAGGACGGGCTCATCGAGGTTAGGCGCGGACGGATTATCGTGCGTGATGTAGATGGGTTGGCACGGTTGGCCTAGACCTACCGCGCAGCTGTATCTGCCGTCGGCAACATATTTTCCGTTTGGTGACTTGGTCACAGAACGCGACCGCGGTGCCTTGGCATACTTGCCCAAAGCAACCAGCAAAGGAGTGCGCTATGGGATTGTTTGATTTGTTTGCAGGACCGGACATGAATGTGGGCGTCCATGAATGGAAGGCTTCTAAGGGGGCGGTGCTGCTCGACGTGAGGAGTGCTGACGAGTATGGACAGGGCCACATTCCGGGCAGCGTCAACGTTCCGCTCGATCGTATCAACCAGGTGCTTGAGCTGTATCCAGACAAGGGCACGCAGCTTTTCGTGCATTGCCTGAGTGGTGCGCGAAGCAACCAAGCTGTGAGTTTTCTTAAGCGTTCTGGGTATGGCAGTGTCAAGAATATCGGCGGCATAAGCGGCTATACGGGAAAGGTGGTGCGTTAGCTATGAAGGTGGTTATCGTTGGAGGCGTCGCGGGCGACATCGATGCGGCCACGGACCTTGCCGAGCACC
>CABSMB010000055.1 GCA_902478705.1 uncultured Collinsella sp.
GCGAACTCGAGCGAGCTTTGGTCGAAGTCGACCACTACAGACTGTCGGCCTACTGGTTTCCCTGCAAAACCAAATGCAAGTCCGGGATTACCATCTTTCGCGAAGGCACAACATTCGAAACCATCATCTACACGTATGAATTTGACCGAGCCCTCCGGCAGTTAATGTTTGATGCGGTCGGCAGAATTGAGATCTACCTCAGAAGCAGAATTGCCTATCTTGCCTCTGAGGAACGCGGGCCTTTCTGTTACCCAGATGTCGCCATAACGAGGCTCAACTCGGCATGTCCATCGCGCTTTGCGCCGCGCTGGGCTGCGCAGCCGTCTTTGGCAGCGCCACCAATACGCTGCTCGCGCCGATCCTTATTGGCTGCGAAGTCTTCGGCTTTGGCGACTTGCCGAAGTTCTTTATTGTCTGCGTCGTGGCTTACCTGTTCAACATGGATAAGTCGATCTACGCCCTGCAGAAGCGGGCGTAGATGGATGTCCAAGCAGGTGGTCTCAAACGGAAACGGCGTCTTGGCTATGCAAAGTGCCCTGGCGCTATTCCTCGTACGCGCCCTCAAGCCGAAGCAGCCACTCCTTGCGATCGAGCCCGCCGGCATATCCGTTAAGCGAGCCGTCGGCGGCAACCACGCGATGGCACGGCACGATAATCGAAATGGGATTACGCGCGACCGCGGCCCCCACGGCACGGGGAGACACAACGGGTGCTTCGTTTCCCGGTACACGGTGTCGAGCCGCAACACGCTGGGCGATCTCACCATACGTAGCGACCTCGCCACGCGGGATAGAAAGCAGCTCAAACCAAACCTCACGCTGAAACGCCGTGCCAATCATATGCAACGGCGGCGTAAACCGAGGCTCCTGCCCCGCAAAATAAGCATTCAGCCAAGCCCAAGAACGCTCAAGCACCGAAGATGCCGCGCCATTTGCCGGACTCACCGAAGACATCCCACCGGTACCAGAAACCGCATCGGCACCTACGACATACTCCGCATCCTCTTTGAGCAGCGTAGAGCCAAAGTGCTCCTGACCCTCAAACCAAAGCCCCGTCAAACCGCGGCCATCAGCGGCAAGCAAGATTTCGCCCAAAGGCGAAGCAAACGTCGTCGTGACCACCAGCGGCTCCTTTCAAAACTCCGCACCATAATACCGCGAATTGTGCAGACAACCCCCGCAGATACGTCTGGGCGGGCTCGATTGTCCAAGGGAGGGAGTTTTTCCTCTCAATATCGGCCGATACCGAGTCACAACGCCCAAAACGATGTCCGGCAAAAACGTGGGTGAATGGTTTTCCGAGAAGTGAACGAGTAAAACTAGGGCCCCGAAGCATCCGCATTTTTTAATTGCAAAACAGCAGGATTCATGCGATAAAACCGCAGGAAATGGCGGCCAAAATATCCTGATGCTTCAAGGGTCCAAAATAGGTCGTTCACTTCCCGGAAAACCATTCACCTTCGATTCGCACCAACCCCTAAGCCCTCACAAGCAGCAAACGCAGGCGCGCCAAAGTTACCGCCTCAACCCCAAAGTCACCCAAGGCAGCAGGCGCAACGCGCCGCAGCTGCCGGCCGCGCCCCACAGTCCCCCAAGGCGGCAGGCGCAAAGCGCCGAGGCCGCCGCCGGGACCAGGGCCCGCAACAGCCACGTGCCCTCACATCAGCCCAGCGGCCCCAACCAACAACGGCCCCATCGCAGGCCGCTCGCAGCCGAGTCACCGCAGGCGGGGGCCGGGCTTGGTTTTCAGAACACTCCGCAGACCAGTGTGGCGCCTTGTCCACGGCTCCGAAGGAGCAGGACAAGGCGCCACACATGGTCGAGGACGTTCTGAAAACCAAGCCCGGCCCCCGCCGGACAGGTCACACTACTCGCAGAGCAGCTTAGCGATCTGGACGGCGTTGGTTGCCGCGCCCTTACGGATTTGGTCGCCGCAGCACCAGAAGGTGATACCGCGCGCGGCCTCGGGGTTCGAGATGTCGCGACGCACGCGGCCGACCCAAATCAGGTCCTGGTCGGACGTATCCATCGGCATGGGGAAGCGGTCGTGTGCATCCTCGGCAGCCATATCGTCAACCAGCTTGACGCCGGGAGCGGCAGCCAGCGCAGCACGGGCCTCGTCAACCGTAATGTCGCGCTCAAACTCGAGCGTAATGCTCTCGGAGTGCGAACGCAGCACGGGCACGCGCACGCAGGTGCAGTTCACGCGCAGCTCGGGCAGGTGCATAATCTTGCGGCCCTCGTTTTGCAGCTTCATCTCCTCGGAGGTAAAGCCTTCCTCCTTGACGCCGCCGATCTGCGGAATTAGGTTGCTCGCCAGCTGGGCGGCAAACGCGCGCGGCTCGGGAATCTCCTCGCCACGACCTAGGGCGGCCAGCTGGGCCTCGAGCTCGGCCATACCGGGAGCGCCGGCACCCGAAGCCGCCTGATACGTGGACACGATCATGCGCTTCACGCCGGCGAGCTGATGCAGCGGCCACGTGGGAACCAGGCCGATGATGGTCGCGCAGTTGGGATTGGCGATAAGGCCGTGATGCCACTTGATATCGTCGGCATTGATCTCGGGCACGACCAGCGGCACCTCGGGATCCATGCGGAAGGCATGGCTGTTGTCGACCACGACGGCGCCGCGCTTGACGGCCTCGGGCAGCAGCTCCTTGGCGATATCGTCGCCGGCAGCGCCGAGTACGATGTCGCAGCCCTCAAAGGTCTCGGGGCAAGCCTCTTCAATCACAACCTGCTCGCCGCGGAACTCAACGGTCTTGCCCGCAGAGCGCGCGCTCGCCAGCAGCTTGAGCTTACCGACCGGAAACTCCTGCTCGTTGAGGCACTCGAGCATCTGGGTGCCCACGGCTCCCGTCGCGCCCAAAATAGCAACCGTGTACTGTTTCATGCTTCCCCCTTTAAAGGTTGTGACTTTTGCCCGCACGCCGAGCAGGCCGATTATTGTTGCCAGTGTATACAAGAACGGGGCGGACACGAAACCCGCCCCGTCGAAACGAAACCGAAACGAAACGCCCCGCGCTAGATTTTTGGCACTTGTCCCAAAAATCTAGCGAGATAGCAACTACTTGTGGAGCGCGGCCAGGGCGGGATCGACCGGCGCGGAAGCCTCCAGGTCGGAGACCTTCACAATGCCGTTCTCATCGGAGAAGGCACGGTAGATGGTCCGAATCGCAAGGTCGAAGTCCTTCTCCTCGACACCGATGATGATGTTGATCTCGTCGCAGCTCTGCGAAATCATACGCACGCTCACGCCCGCCTGGCCAAGCATGCCAAACAGGTGGCCAGAGATGCCGGCACGACCGCGCAGGTTGCGGCCAACGGTCGCGATAAGCGCCAAGCCCTCGACAACCTCGATCTCGAGCGGCTCGACCTCCTGTTGAATGTCGCCCACGAGCGAGTACAGCGAGTCGTGCACATCCTTCTCCTGCACCACGGCGCCAAAGCGGTCGACACCGGTGGGCATGTGCTCGACGGAAACGTCATAGCGCTCGAAGACCGAAAGTGCGCGGCGCATAAAGCCGACGCGAGGCTTGGTGCGGTCACGGGCGACGTTGATGGCGACAAAACCGCGCTTGCCGGTCACGCCGGTAATGATGGGCTCTGCCTCACCCTCATCAGCCGTCTCGCTAATGATGGTGCCGGGGTCCTGCGGCGCATTGGTGTTCTTGATGACCAGCGGAATACCCGCCTCGCGCACGGGGAACACGGCCTCCTCGTGCAGGACGCTTGCGCCCATGTACGAAAGCTCGCGCAGCTCCTCGTAGGTAACGCGCGCAATGGGCTGAGCCTCGGGAACAATACGCGGATCGGCAGAATAGAAGCCCGAGACGTCGGTCCAGTTCTCGTACAGGTCGGCGCCCAGGCACTTGGCCAGGATCGAGCCGGAAATATCGCCGCCGCCACGATCGAGCAGCTTGATCTGGCCCTCACGCGTCGCGCCGTAGAAGCCAGGCATAACAAAGCCGCCCTGCTGGCCGTACTCCTGCACCAGCTCGGAGGTGCGGTTCATGCTGAGCGTACCGTCGTGATGGAACGCCACAACCGTCGCGGCGTCCAGGAACGGCAGGCCCAGGTACTCGGCCATCAGGCGAGCGGTGAAGTACTCGCCGCGGCTTACAAGCTCCTCGGTGGAGTAGCCGCCCGAGCGGGCGCGCTCGGCAAAGGCCGCGAACTCCTCGCGGACGGGATAGGTGAGCTCCAGCTCGTCAACGATATCAAAATAGCGCTGGCCAATGTCCTCGAGCAGTTCCTCGCACGACACGTGATACTTAACGTGCGCGTTAACCAGGTAGAGCAGGTCGGTCACCTTGGTGTCGTCCTTAAAGCGGCGACCGCAGGCGGAAACCACCACAAAACGGCGGGCAGGGTCGGCATCGACGATGGCTTTGATCTTCTTGAAGTGTTCGGCGTCGGCGACCGACGAGCCGCCAAACTTGGCAATTTTTATCATGGCGTGGAGGTTACCTTTCTAAAAGCCTCTGCAAACCTGTTTTGCGTGCTCTGATACCATGGGGTCACCGATTGGGACCAAGGCATCCGAGGAGCAGTGTTATATGGGAACTTATCATAGTACACGAGGACGCACTTTATCGTGCTCAAGTAAGGTGGCAATCCGCACCGGCATCGCTCCCGACGGGGGTTTGTTTGTCTCGGACGAGCTCGGCACCCAGCAGGTCGGTATCAGCTCGCTTGCAGATAAATCGTACTTTGAAATCGCTCAAGATGTGTTGGGAATGTTACTGAATGATTACACGGCCGAAGAAATTTCGGCGTGTGTCGACGAGGCATACCGCGGCACGTTCGCGAGTGAAGAGGTTACGCCGCTCGTCAGACTCGACGCTGCGCCGGGCGCTGACGCCCCTCAGACCTATGTGATGGAGCTCTTTGGCGGCCCCACGAGCGCCTTCAAGGACGTCGCTCTGCAGATGCTCCCCCGTCTGATGGCCCGCACTTCCGCCAAGGACGGCGGCGCCGAGCGCATCATGATCGTCACCGCCACGTCGGGCGACACGGGCAAGGCCGCACTCGCCGGCTTTGCCGACGCCCCGGGCACGGGCATCACCGTCTTTTATCCCGAGGGCAAGGTCAGCCGCGTCCAGAACCTGCAGATGTCCACGCAGGAGGGCGACAACGTCGCCGTCTGCGGCATCCGCGGCAACTTTGACGACGCCCAGAGCGCCGTCAAGCGCATCTTTGCCGATAAGGAGCTTGCCGAGCGTCTGGAGGCCGCAGGCACGGTGCTTTCGAGTGCCAACTCCATCAATGTCGGTCGCCTGGTACCGCAGGTCGTCTACTACTTTGCCGCCTATGCGCAGCTGTTGCGCGCCGGCGCCATCGAGGCCGGCGACGCCGTGGAGTTCTGCGTACCGACCGGCAACTTTGGCGATATCTTGGCCGGCTACTACGCCAAGCGCATGGGTCTGCCCGTCGCCAAGCTCGTCGTGGCGAGCGACAAGAACAACGTGCTTGCCGACTTCCTGACCACCGGCGTTTACGACCGTAACCGCCCGTTCTTCACGACCATCTCGCCGTCGATGGACATCCTTATTAGCTCCAACCTCGAGCGCATGCTCTACTTCCTGTCCGATGGCGACTGCGAACTCGTTGCCGGCCTTATGGAGCAGCTGGCACAGACTGGTCGCTACGAGGTTCCCGCCGACCTGCTGGCAAAGATTCAGAGCGTCTTTGGCTGCGGTTGGGCCAGCGAGGACGAGGTCCGCACTGCCATCAAGAGTTGCTGGGATGCGAACGGCTACGTGATCGACCCGCACACCGCCTGCGGCTATCACGTCTTTGAGCAGGTCGTTCCCGCCGAGGGTGCCAAGGCCCGCGTGCTGCTTTCGACCGCCAGCCCCTACAAGTTCCCGCGCGCCTGCTGCGACGCCCTGGGCCTCGACGTTCCCAAGGATGATTTTGAGGCTATGCGTGTACTCGAGCAGGCCACCAACACGGTCGCCCCGACCCAGCTCGCCGAGCTCGAGTCCAAACCCGTCCGCTTCGAAGACGTCTGCGACGTCGATGAGATGGCAAGCTACGTCGAGTCCGCAGCAAAACGAATGAGCACCAACTAGATCCCTCATTAAGCGCCGGCGAAAGCCGGCGCACCTTCTTTTTATTTAGCTTTCGGGATGATGACGAGCATGCGAGCGGGTCTGGCCGTTTAGTTCGTCGCGAGTTCCGCACGAGCCGGAAAGCACTTAATGTGCTTTCCGAGCGAGCCAGGACTGCCCGAGCAGCGAACTAAACGGCCAGACCCGCCCAGGAGGACCCACATGATCAAAATCACCGTCCCAGCAACCAGCGCCAACCTAGGCATCGGCTACGACACCCTCGGCATGGCCGTCAGCCTCTACTCGCACTTCACCTTCGAGCGCGCCGACAAGCTCACCATCACGGGCTGCCCCGAGGAGTTCCAAAACGAGAATAACCTGGTCTACGTGAGCTTTGTGGATGCACTGGCCGCATGGGGCGAGCCGGCCTTCCCCGTCGCTATCGACATTCAGACCGACGTGCCCGTCGCCCGCGGCCTGGGCTCAAGCTCCACCTGCGTCGTCGCCGGCATTATGGCCGCCGCCGCACTGACAGGCCACACCGTCGATCGCGCTGAGCTCGTCCGCATTGCCACCGAGGTCGAGGGCCATCCCGATAACGTCGCCCCTGCTATCCTGGGCGGCGCCGTCTGCTCCTTTACGCCGACCGATTCGCTCCCCCAGTGCCTGCGCTACGAGGTGAGCGATCGCCTGCGTTTTATTACCGTGATTCCGCCCTACGAGGTACACACGAGCGAGGCGCGCAAGGTCGTGCCGCAGGAGATTCCGCTCTCCACCGCCGTATGGCAGATGGGCCGCATCGCCGGTATGACGCGCGGCCTGGAGACCGGCGATCTGGACCTGATTGCCGCCGCTAATGACGACCGCATTCAGGAGCCCTATCCTCGCCGCCTCATCCCCGACTACAACGCTGTGCGCGACACCTGCCTTAACGGAGGCGCCAAGACCATCTGGATCAGTGGCTCCGGCTCGACCCTCATGGCTGTGACCGACGACACCATCGTGGCAAAGTTCCTGCAGGTCAAACTGCGTGAACAGTTCCCCAAGTGTGACACGCACATTCTGACGTGCGACACGGAAGGCGCCCAGATCGAATACCTGTAGTCGCCGTCCCGTATACCCGCCGGGGAGGCCAGGGGCTTTGCCCCCAAATCGTCCTCGGACATGGCAGGACC
>CABSMB010000056.1 GCA_902478705.1 uncultured Collinsella sp.
GTACAAGCTTGACTGCCGGGCGCATGCGGGCAAACAGCGGCACGTACTCGATGATGATGGCCGAGTTCTCTAGGCCGTACCAGCGTGCCGGGCTTCCGCAGGCGCGGCGGACGGCGTACTTGATGGCCATCACGCGGTGGTCGTTGCGGTTGATGTCCGTTTCGGGGGCAAGCATCTTGCGTAGCATGCAAAAACGGAAGTCGCCCACGTTGCCGCGGGTCTCGTAGATGGAGTAGGTGTGATGCTGCGGCGGCAGCTCACCCGATGCCATCAAGTCGCCAACGATCTGGCGCAGGTAGGCGTTAACGCGCTGGTTGACCTTAAAGCCCAGGTCCAAGCGCACGCGGAACAAGAAGTCCGTGCCAAAGGTCTCGACGGAATATTCGTGCGTATAGGGTTCATCGGTAACGTGCACGTTGATGAACCAGTATGCCTTGGCGCGCTTGGGATGTTTGTCCAGGATGGAATAAAGCACGTCGCGGTCGAGCGTGAGCGGGTCGGGACTGTTGGTGAGGAACACCAGGTTGTCGGCGAGCACGGGGTAGGTCTCGTCGTTACGCAGGCGGTTGAGCTGATCGATGTACTTGGAGACGGGCAGCAGAATCGTCTGCGTGCGCTCGATGGCGGTGCCGCGGCGCCACACGTACATAAGGCCAAACAGCAGCGAGGCCAGGAAGATCATCACATAGCCGCCGTCAAAGAACATGGTGAGGCATGAGGCAAAGAAGCAGAGCTCGATGGCGCCAAAAAGCAGGGCGAAGATGCAGGCGCCCAGCTTGTGCTTGAGAATGCCGGCGATATAGCTCGTCAGCAGCGTGGTGGTCATGAGCATGGTCACGGTAATGGCGAGGCCATAGGCGCTCTCCATGCGCTCGGAGTTCTGGAACAGCAGCACGATGAAGATGCAGCCGACCCACATGATGTTGTTGACGAGCGGAATATAGAGCTGACCCTTGGTGTCACTGGGGTAGTGGATGCGCAGGTGCGGCATGAGATTGAGACGGGTTGCCTCGGATACCAGCGAGAACGAGCCGGTGATGAGCGCCTGCGAGGCGATGATGGCCGCCACGGCCGAAAGCACGATGGCAAAGGGGCGCAGGGGCTCGGGAAGCATCATATAGAACGGGTTGACGATATCCATCGAAAGCATCTGGGGGTTGGAGTTATTGGCGAGCAGCCAAGCTCCCTGACCCAGATAGTTAAGGATGAGGGCAGCCTTAACAAACGGCCAGGATGCATAGATGTTTGCCTTGCCCACGTGGCCCATGTCGGAGTAGAGCGCCTCGGCACCGGTTGTCGACAGAAAAACGAAGCCGAGCACCATGATGCCCGAGTGGTTGATGGGCGAGAACAGGAACATGATGCCGCGAATGGGGTTGAGCGCGCGCAAGATGGACAGGTTGCCGAGCATGTTGAACAGGCCAGCGCCTGCCAAGAACAGGAACCATAGTGTCATGAGCGGGCCGAACAGCTTGCCGATCGACGAGGTGCCGGCGCGCTGCATGGCAAACAGCCCGCAGATAATGATGATGGTAATAATGATGACGTTGGTTTGCCCGTCGCCCAGCAGCGCATGCCCCCATTCGATGGTACGCAGACCCTCGATGGCTGTGGTGACCGTGACGGCGGGGGTGAGGATGCCGTCGGCAAGCAGCGCCGCACCGCCGATCATGGCGGGCAGAATCAGCCATGGTGCCACCTTGCGTACGAGGCTGAACAGGGCGAAGATGCCGCCCTCGTTGTGGTTGTCGGCCTTCATGGCGATAAGCACGTACTTGACCGTGGTCACGAGCGTCATGGTCCAGATGACGAGCGAAAGCGCGCCCAGAATCATGTCCTCGCTGACGGTGCCGATGCCGCCGTTGTTGGCGACGATCGATTTCATGGTGTACATGGGGCTCGTGCCGATGTCGCCATAGACGACGCCGAGCGTTACGAGCAGCATGCCAGCGGAGAGGGGAATGGCTCCGTGCCCGCCCTGCACATGCTGATCTTGGAGGTTTGCCTCCAGTTTGTTGTGTGCCACGTGGACTCCCTTGGACATCTGGCCTCTGCAAAGAGCAGTAGACCTTTATGCCATCTTTATACATTTAAGAGCAGTTTGGCACATCGGGGTGTTTTAGACAATAATCCCCAGCTGGGGATTATTCATGTACGCAGGTAGCATTTCAAAGCAGGGGCTTTTAAGCGCGTGCTGTCTGGGCTATGCCAGCCTTGGCGTCTGCACGTTTGCCAGCGAGTTCGCAAAAGAGCGCGCCGCCGATGATGAGTGTAGCGCCCATCAGGCGGACCGGTGTTATGGCTTCGCCCAAAAGGACGGTCGAGAACACGACCGCCGAAAGCGGCTCAAGGTAGCCGACGACGGCGACGGTCTGGACGGGCAGCTTGGCGACGGCGCTAAAGTAGAGCAGACAACCGAGTCCGGTGTTGACAATGCCGAGCATGGCAACGGCGCGCCAATCGATGCCGGCGGCAATGCTGGGGGAGAGGAACGAGGGGGCGCCTTGGGTGACGAGCGTGAGGACCAGCGCGGTCACAAAGGCGGCGCTCACCTGGAGCGCGGAGTTCTCGAGACCCTCGATGTGCGGCGCACCCTTGCTGGCGATGACCATCAGCGCATAGCAAAATGCCGAGGCGATGCCGCAGACGATGCCCGCAATGGGCATGTTGCCGCCTAAACCTTGCGCTGCAATGAGAAAAGCGCCGCAGGCGACGGCGATAAACCCGGCGATTTTGCCACCGGTCAGCTTTTCGCCAAAGATGAGCGGGGAGAGCGCCATGACAATGATAGGGCCGCAGTAGTACAGCAGCGAGGATATGCCGACGCCGATCGTCTGGTAGGCGCGGAACAGAAAAATCCAGCTGGCGCCCAGCGCGGCTCCCGAAAGGAGGAGGGCCGCGGCTTCGCGGGGGCGAGATGGCGCCTGCAACTTATGGCGTTGGGTGATGGCGAGGACGGTGACAAGCGAAAGTGCGCCCAAAAACGTGCGTAGTAGCACGATATCGGAGCTCGGCAGCGCGATAGCAGCGGCGATGATGCCGTTGGAGCCAAACAATAGCAATGCTGCTAAGTACGTAAACAGTCCGTTGTTCATGCGCTGACATCCCCTCCATATCCGAGCATGTTCACTATGGGTGAACTGGCTTTAGAAGAAAAGCGAATATAATGCATGAATAACATGACAAAAACTCATGCAAAGGTGGGGACGTGCCGTGGAAACGAATATCCAAAAGATGCAAGTGCTGCTCGAGACGGTGCGTGCCGGCAGCTTTACGCGTGCTGCAGAGCGGTTGAGCTATTCGCAGTCGGGCGTAAGCCGCATGGTGGGCGACCTTGAGGCAGACTGGGGTTTTAAGGTGCTTGATCGCAGCCGCGAGGGCGTGGTGCTTTCTGCCGACGGGCGGCAGGTCATGCCGGCGGTCGAGGCGTTATGCGAAGAGTTTGGCCGCCTGCAGCGACGCGTGGACGAGATGCGAGGGCTCATGCGTGGCAAGATCTGTATCGGTACGTTTTCGAGTGTGGCGACCCATGTACTGCCGCCGGTGATCGCGCGGTTTCGCGCCGATCACCCGGACGTCGATTACGAGTTGCTGATGGGTGATTACTCCGAGATTGAGCAATGGGTGGCGGAAGGCCGCTGCGACCTGGGCTTTATCCCGCGTGAGCCACGCGGCGCCGGCATGGTGTCGCGGCCGTTGGTGCAAGACGAGCTGATGGCCGTGGTGCCAGCGGACTCCTCGCTTGCCACCGCGGAGGTCGTTTCCCTTGCCGATTTGGCCAACGAGCAGTTTATTCTGCTGGAACGCGGTAACGACGACGAGATTACGCCGCTGTTTCGCCGCGCGGGCCTGGCGGTGCGCTCTAAGCTGTCGACCTGGGATGACTATGCGATTATGGCTATGGTCGAGGACGGCCTGGGCGTGAGCATTCTTCCGGCGCTCATCTTGCGGCGCTGTCAGTTCGATGTCGCCGTGCGCCCGCTCGAGGGACGTCCTCATCGGCAGATCAACGCGATATATCGCACCGCTGACGTTTCGCTTGCGGCGGCTCGTTTCCTTGAATACCTCTAAACGTGTACACGTCATTGTTCGCTTTGGGCAAATCTCGGAGTCTGGTACATTTTCTTATGAAATTGAACTTTCGAATGAGGTGCCGCGTTATACTGCTGCCTAAATTGAACCTTGGTTCAATTCGTGTTCTATAAATTGAACTTTGCCAGCAAGGAGGTTCTAGTGGCCCAAGAGACGTTTAGCGATCGCCTGCGACAGACTATGTCCGATCGCGACGTTCGCCAGTCGGACGTGATCCGCGCATCGGAGATGCTCGGCAAAAAACTCGGCAAGAGTCAGATGAGCCAATATGTGAGCGGCAAGACGATCCCGCGGCGCGATGTGGCCGAGCTGCTCGCTCGCATTTTGGAGGCCAATGTTACCTGGCTGCTTGCCGGTAGCGCCGATCAAGGCGAGGCATCATCGCCCCGTAACGTTTCCAAGTTCGAACCCCACCCCTCAGCTCAAATTCCAAGGAGCACCACCATGCGTACTTTTTCTAAATCCACCAAGCTCGATAACGTCCTGTATGACGTGCGCGGTCCCGTCGTCGACGAGGCTGCCCGTATGGAGGACGAGGGCGAGCGTATTCTCAAGCTCAACATCGGCAACCCCGCGCCCTTTGGTTTTCGCACGCCCGATGAGGTCATTAAGGATATGCGCCAGCAGCTGCCCGACTGCGAAGGCTATTCCAACTCGCGCGGCCTGTTCTCTGCGCGCAAGGCGATTATGCAGTACTCCCAGATCAAGGGCCTGCCCAATGTTCAGATGGAGCACATCTACACGGGCAACGGCGTGTCCGAGCTCATTCAGCTTTCGATGAACGCGCTGCTCGACAATGGCGACGAGATTCTGATCCCCAGCCCCGACTATCCGCTCTGGACGGCGTGCGCAACCCTTGCCGGCGGCCATCCTGTGCACTATCTGTGCGACGAGCAGGCCGATTGGTATCCCGACCTGGAGGATATGGAGTCCAAGATCACGAGCGCGACCAAGGCCCTCGTCATCATCAACCCCAACAACCCCACGGGCTCGGTCTACCCGCGCGAGGTGCTCGAGGGCATCGTCGAGGTTGCGCGCAGGCACCAGCTCATGATCTTTGCCGATGAGATCTACGACCGTCTGTGCATGGACGGCTACGAGCACGTCTCGATTGCCTCGCTCGCTCCCGATCTGCCCTGCGTCACCTTTAGCGGCCTTTCCAAGTCGCATATGATCGCGGGCTATCGCATTGGCTGGATGGTGCTTTCGGGCAACCAGCGCTGCATGAGCGACTTCATCATGGGCATCAACATGCTCTCCAACATGCGCCTGTGCTCCAACGTGCCGGCTCAGTCGATCGTCCAGACGGCGCTCGGCGGCCATCAGTCGGTTAACGACTACATCCGTCCCGGCGGCCGTGTCTACGAGCAGCGCAACTTTGTGTATGAGGCGCTCAACAAGATTGACGGCATCTCGGTGGTCAAGCCGCGCGCGGCGTTCTACATCTTCCCCAAGATGGATGTTAAGAAGTTCAACATCACCGATGACGAGCAGTTCGCTCTCGACCTGCTGCACGAGAAGAAGATCCTGATCACGCGCGGCGGCGGCTTTAACTGGGCCGAGCCCGACCACTTCCGCATCGTGTACCTGCCGCGCATGGAAGTGCTCAAAGAGTCCCTCGAAGACCTCGCCGACTTCTTCGATCATTACCGCCAGAGCTAGTGGGATAGAAGCTCCGCACTATGAAAAGCTCCCTGCAGTTGTTTTGCTGTAGGGAGCTTTCTTGAATCGGCGGAACTAGATCACGATCCCGTTGCAGTGGTCGATTTCGTGCTGGATGATCTCGGCGGTGTAGCCCGAGAAGTTCTTGATGCGGTGGACGAAGTTCTCGTCCAAATACTCAACCTTAATGCGGCGATAGCGGGTACAGGGACGCTCGCCGGCCAACGAGAGGCACCCTTCGCTCGTCTGGTAGGCGTTGACCTGCTCAAGAATTTGCGGGTTGTACATGAGCAGCGATTTGCTGCCGTCCTTTACGCAGATGATGCGTTTGCGCACGCCGATCATGTTGGCAGCGAGGCCCACGCACTCGTGCTCATGCTCGTGGAGCGTATCCAGGAGGTCTTGCCCGATCACGGCGTCGTCGGGTCCCGCGTCTTCGGAAGGCAGGCGTAAAAAGAACTCGGATTTCATGATGGGCTTAATCATGGCGGGCTCCTCATGTCTCATGCTTTCGTGGACTTTTAATAATAGCGCGGAAGGAAAGCTGCGCGACCGCGTTACAATCTTTCGACGTTGGACCATGTTGTCAGATTCGTCGTGTACGGCGTCTGGCGTAAGTCTAGGGCTCATTTTCGCCCTGGACCGTTCCTCTGGGGCGATGCGATTGTCGTTCTAAGAGGAAGGAATTTCATGGGGACCAAATCCCAAAAGCAAACTCAATCACCGTCGACAGCCTCGGCGATTCTCGTCGTAATGTATGTTGCAGCCTTTGTTGCCGCGTTTAACGAGAACATCATTAACGTGGCGCTGCACGACATTATGGCGGCCTTTTCGGTGAGTGCCACCACGGCGCAGTGGCTCGTTTCGGGCTACATGATCGTGACGTCGATCTTTACGGCCATTATGGCCTTTCTGTCCGGCCGTTTCTCGACGCGCAAGCTGCTGTTTTTCGCATGCGGATGCATGGTCGCCGGCGAAGTCCTGTGCCTGTTCGCTCCGTCGTTTAGCGTTTTGCTGCCAAGCCGTATTTTGCAGGCTGCGGGATCGGGCATCTTGTTTCCGCTCATGATGAACGTGGTGCTGTCTTGCGCTCCGCGCGAGAAGCTCGGTCTGTATCTGAGCCTGGGCGGTGCCTGCATTACGCTGGGGCCGGCGTTTGGACCCGTGATCAGCGGTCTAATGTGCACGTTGTTTGGCTGGAGGGCGGTGTTCGTAGTGCCGCTGGTGGGCGGCATTGTGGTCGCTGCGGCGGGCGTAAAGCTCGTTCAGAATGTCGGAGAGCGTTCGAACGCCACGCTTGATATTCTGTCGGTTGTTTTGCTCGCCGCCGGTATTACGGCATTTGTGTATTCCGTAGGCGAGTTCTCGACCAATCTGATTGCCGGCATCGCGACGCTCTTCGCCGCCATTGTGCTGCTCGGCCTGTTTGCGGCCCGCCAACTCAAGCTCGAGCATCCGGTGC
>CABSMB010000057.1 GCA_902478705.1 uncultured Collinsella sp.
ATCCACGATGACATCGCCGACAACGGGCAGCTGCGCCGCGGCAAACCCTGCATGCATCTTACCGAGGGTACGGGGCTTGCCATCAACTGCGGCGATCTGGCGCTCACCATGGTCACCAAGACGGTCCTCGACGACCCCACGCTCGAGCCGGACGTTAAGCTGCGCGTACTCCACGAGCTTACCGAGATGATTGTCCGCACCATCGAGGGCCAGGCACTCGATCTGGGCTGGGTCCGCGACGGACGCTTTGACATCTCGGTTGACGACTATCTGGACATGGCGACGCACAAGACCGCGTTTTACAGCGGGGCCACGCCGCTTGCCGCCGGAGCCATTATCGGTGGCGGCAGCGAAGAACAGATCGAGGCGCTGCGCGCCTTTGGCCTGCACACGGGTCTAGCCTTTCAGATTCAAGACGACCTGCTCAACCTTGTTGGCACCAAGGAGGCCGCCAACAAGGACTTCCGCACCGATATCACCGAGGGCAAGCGTACGCTCGTTGCTGTGCACGCCCTATCCGATGAGCGCTATCACGACGAGGTCGAGGCCATTCTTTCCTCGGGCACCGAGGACCCTGTACAGCTCGCACGCGCTGTGGAAATCTTCCAGGAGACCGGCTCCATCGATTATGCCCACACCTACGCGCTCGACCTGACCGCCAAGGCCAAGGCCGCCATCGAGGACGTCCAGCTCGACCCGCACGCACGCGAGCTGCTCCTCTCCATGGCAGATTTCTTTGTGGAACGTCTTAACTAACGGGGGTTATAAAACCTGTCAGCAGCGTATTTAGGCACAACTTGCTACACTGTTGAGTGCATGTTTATGCATCCCTTCGCGTTGTCTATCCGACAGACGCTCAAATAGTACGAATGGTACGCCGAAAGGGGTTCGTTCATGGAACCTATTACAACGGGCATGCAGGGAGCAGCCGTCGAGGACGTTCAGTCCCGTCTCCTGCAGCTCGGCTACACTATCGATGCCACCGAGGTCGCCGACAAGCGCTTTGGCACCACCACCGAGCAGGCCGTTGGCACCTTTAGGCTCGACAGCGGTCTTGCCGCCGGTCACGCCGTTGACATCCCCTGCTGGAGCGCCCTGGTCGACGCTTCGTACAAGCTGGGCGACCGCACCCTCTACCTGCGCATGCCCAATTTTCACGGCGCTGACGTTCAGGCCCTGCAGCGCGCTCTGAACGTGCTGGGTTTTGCCTGCGGCGAGGACGACGGCTACTTTGGTCCTCACACCGAGGCAGCTCTGCAACAGTTCCAGGAAAACGTCGGTCTGTTTGCCGACGGCATGGCCTTCCAGGATACGTATGCCTATATCAACCGCCTGCACCACGTGTGGGAGGGCAAGCCTTCGGTGACCGAGGCAGAGTCGCGCATCGGTTTTGCCCGCGCCGCCAACGTGCTCGAGCGCTTCCAGATCGCCGTTATTGGTGAGGACCCCATCGCGCGCAGCGTCGCGTCGCGCATGTGGAACATCGCCACGGCAACAACCGACAACAGCGGCATGATGCTCTGCGATTCCGAGGTTCCGACCGATGTCGACCTGGTGCTCGAGATCGCAAGCGACGAACTGCCCGCCGATGCCGCGCCGCGCGCCACGATTGCTCTCGCCGAGTGCCACAACCTGGCCCAGCGCATCCGTACCGCCAATGCCGCCGCACAGCAAAAACCGGCACGTATCCGCATTGAGCTCACCGGCATGACGCGCTACAACGGCACCTTCACCGCAAGCGACGCGCAGACGCTCGCCGTCCGCCTACTCGATGGCGTTTGCGATGCCCTTGCAGATTAGGTAAACTAGACGAGTTGCTTTTGAGCAACAGCACCCATTGGGACGTAGTTCAACGGTAGAACTCCGGTTTTTGGTGCCGGCTGTTGGGGGTTCGAATCCCTCCGTCCCAGCCAAGGTAACTGAGCGCCCCGGGCTTTCATCAGCCCGGGGCGCTTTCTTGTGGACAAGCGGAGGGATTCGAACCCGCAAGACAACACAACTTCTCGTCCAGCGCGGGAAAATCTACCTCCAAAAGACAGGCACCCCAGGCCCTTAACGACCAAGAGCGCCTTACATCTAGAAAATATCAGCTCAGTTCCGAAAAGCGAGCCGCTTGCGACAACCAAGTGCCGCGTGGCCCCGGCGGGCCGGGCATTAAGTTTGTCGCGAGTTCCGCACGCAAAGAAGGCCACGTGACCTCGATGTTTTGGACGTGACAGCGAGAGGGGTCCTGGTATGGCAAGGTGACGTGAAACAAGGCGGCGCTGACCTTCTGGTCGCGCCGCCGAAGTTGAACGTCAGATTGCCGTGCCAGGGCCCCTCGCAGCGTCAAGAAGACCGCCGTTCGGTAGAACGGCGGAATCTAGTTGTTCAGCATGCGGTCGAAGCTTCCCGAGTCGCCATCCCGATAGTCGGCGGTCATCAGAATCTCCTGCGGAATTCGTCCGCCCTCACGCAGCACGTTGCGGAACTGCACGCGCGTAACCATGGGCAGATCCTTAATCGTCGCCGCCAGGTTCTGCGGCACGCCCTGGTTGGCAGCCGCGGGCTCGCACTCGCCACCGGCCTTCACGCGGCGCTTATGCTCGGCGAGCATGGCGCGATACATGCCGGCATGCAGGCGAATCTCAACGACGTTGGCGTTGCGGGCCTGCTCGACGATGCGCGCGCCTTCGCGATCGATGTCGCCCACGTAGTAGACGTAGTTAAAGCGATAGCCGATCTCGGCCAAATAATCATCCAGCGCGTGCGAGACGCTCGCCTTGCAGCCGCCACCAAAGATCACGCCGCCCACCTTGGTGCCAAAGAGCTTGGCATGCTTGCGGCCGCGCAGGAGCTTGACGATCTCGTCGTAGGTATCCAGGTTCTCGACCATAATGAACGGCTTGTCAGCACCCAGCGTAAAGAAGCCCGTAAAGTGCACGGGGCGATTGGGAGCGACCTTGATCGCCTGCATGCTGATGCCCTTTTCGGTCATTCGCCTGATCAGGCGTTCGCCATGCTTGCCGTCAAAAGCTTTCTCGTCGTTGAAAATCTGATAGGCGCGCTGGCGACGCGAGGCAACCGGCGTGTCGACGCCGCGGTTCTGCTCAATCCAAGCCTGGATGATCGCGATTTCCTCGGCAATCTTGCGATTGGACATCTCGTTGTGCTGGGCGCGCTGCGGAGCTTTCTTGCCGTCCTTGCCCTCGACCTTAACGATTTGAGTCTGCTGTTCCTTAATCTTGGAGAGCGCCGTGGGCGTGGGGACGACCTTGAGCAGCTGCTTGCCTAGGACACGGGCCAGGGCAAACGCTGAGACCTCGCTATGGCCGGTCGACTCAGACTGCTGGGCAGCCGTATCTGCTGCGGCAGGATCGGGCTTCTTCTGAGACTTGCGCCTAGAATCGCCTTGAACATTGTGCTCGCGTTTCGGCGTAGACGCCTGCTTCTGCGGGCGCTCGGACTTGCCCTCCTTCGCCGACTGGCGCTTGGGCTGCTCCACCGGAGCGTCCGCCTTTGCATCTTCATCGCGCGGCGCTACGTTCTCGGCAGCATCCTGGGCGTTGGAGCCGCGACCGCCACGATGACGGCGACGGCGAGGCTTACTCGAAGTGCTCTCCCCCGCCTGCTCGCCCGTAGGCTGCTGGCCCTGAGTCTCCGCATCGGACGCAGCCTGCTGCTCAACAGGCTTCTGTTCACGAACTTCAGACTCGGCAGGCTTCTCAGGCACTTCCGCTTGCGCCGCAGGAGCCTGGTCGGTCTTCTCTTGACGCTTTACGGGATACGCACGTCCCGCAAAACCGCGTCCGGGACGACACGAGCCCGATGCCTTCTTGGCCGGCTCCCCGGAATCGCCCGCGACCTCGGCAGACTCCTCGACCTCGCACGCGGCTTCCTGCCGCTCGGCCTTAAAGTGGGCACCGCGGCGACGCTTGGGCTCCCGAGGCTCAGCGGACTTCTGCTCTTTCACAGGCTCCTGCGGCTCGGCGACAGGCTCGTTCTCGACAGTCTCGATATCGGCCCCGTCCTTTTGAGCCACAGCACGACGGAAGCGCTCCTGCTGGGCGCGGCGCTGCGCATCACGCTTGCCGCCTCCGCCAAAGCCGCCTCGGCCCGCCTTGGCGGTGAAGGCGCGCACGACATGCTCATCGAGCAGCTCGTCAGTATCGATATGCTCACGCGGGGCAACTTCTTCCGCAGCAGGCGCCTCAACGGAATCATCGACGGAAACCTCTTCGGCAACCTCGGCAGTCTGCTCTTGGGCATCATGAATCTCAGCATTGATGGTGTAGAACGCCGGGCGGCCGTTAATGCCGCTGCCCTCGATCTTGGTCACAATCTTTGCCGCGATAAGCTCGTCGCGCATCGCCTTGGTATCGCACTCCTTATCCACGGAGCGGAAGATCTGCGCCAGGGCGCTCGACTTGATCTTGAGCGCCTTGCGGCAGAGCAGGTCGTAGGCAACCAGCTTGGCCCGCTCGGCAGAAAGCGACGTTTGCCCGCTCAGACGCTCAGCCAGAGCATCGACATTTTGTTGGTTATCGGAATATACCGTCTTGGCCACGGGGCCCCTTTCATATGCACACATATACGTCCATATGGTACAACGCGCGCACCCATCCACGCAAAACATCTGCGAGAACGCCCTCAGCATCGCCCGTCTTTACAAAAAAGGCCGGGCCCGCGTAGCGCGGACCCGGCCTTTCCGAGTCATATAGATGGAGGATTCAATCCGTCCGATCAACTAGGCCTTGGCGGCCTCGGCGTCGGCAGGGGCCTCGGCGGCAGCGGCGCGACCATACTCGGCCTTGCCCATCTCGGACCACTCGGGCTCCTCGTCGGGCATGGAGCCGGCCTCCTTGCCGAAGAACTCCTTGAGGCAGTTGACGGCAACGATGAGGCCCAGGACCATCAGCAGGACGGCAAAGACGAGCTGCAGGCCCTTGGTGGCGGCGACGGAGACGGCAGCCGTGGTGGCGGTAGCCGGGATGGTGCCAAAGAAGCCGTAGGCCTGGACAGCGGTCATGCAGCCCATGGCGCTCTGGACCAGCGAGGTGAAGGTGCAGCAGAGCAGGAAGGCAACGGGCACGTAGAGCATCCAACCCTTGCGGCCGGTGCACTTGCAGAACACGGCGAGGGTGATCATGGTCATACCGCCGAGCAGCTGGTTGGAAGCACCAAAGAGCGGCCAGATGTTGGCATAACCGCCAAAGGCGAGGGCGAGACCGGGGAGCAGGGTGACGACCGTGGCGAACCAGGGGTTGCCGAGGACCTTCATGTAGCCGGCCTTGGACTCGATGGCCAGGGCGTCGTTGGTCTGGGCAAAGAACTCGGAGAACGAGGTGCGGGCGATGCGGGCGACGGCGTCGAGCGAGGTCAGGGCCAGAGCGGAAACGTTCATGGTCATGAAGACGGTAGCGAGCGTGCCGTCAACACCGAAGGCCTGCATGCCGCGGGAGATGCCAGCGGCGAAGATCTGGAACGGGGTGGAAGCGACACCGGCGTTGAGAGCGCCGGTACCGGCGGTGTTCATGTCGGAGAACATGATGCCGGCGACGATGATGGCAAGGATGCCGACGAAGGACTCGACGACCATGGCGCCGTATCCGACCTTGACGGCGTCCTGCTCCTTCTCGACCTGCTTAGAGGAGGTACCGGAAGAAACGAGGCTGTGGAAACCGGAGAGAGCACCGCAGGCAACGGAGACAAACAGAACCGGGAACATCATGCCGGAAGCACCGGAGAAACCGGTGAAGACCGGAGCGGTCATCGTAGCCTGGCCGTTAACGCCCAGGACGACGATGCCGAGGACAGCGCAGGCGATCATGACGATCATCATGATCGAGGTGAGGTAGTCACGCGGGGTCTTGAGCATCTGGATGGGCATAGCGCCAGCGAAGACCAGGTAGACCATAACGACGGCAAACCACTGGAACTTGTCCAGGTAGACCGGGAACTGCATACCGACGGCGAACATAAGGACCATGAGGACCACGCCGGTGACGAACTCGGCAGCGCCGGTGAGGTTGAACTTCTTCTGGGCCCAACCAAAGGCGATAGCAACGAAGGTGAACAGGATGGAGATGGTACCAGCGCAGCCGGCGGCATAGGACTTGGTGAAGTCGACGGCACCGGTAGCAGCGCCAGAAGCGTCAACGGCCGGGGTGAACATGAACGTCTTGCAGACCATGTCGGTGAAGGCGGCGATGACGATGATGCAGAACAGCCAGCAGAACAGCAGGAACAGGCGACGGCCGGTCTTGCCGATGTACTTCTCGATGAGCTGAGCGAGCGACTTGCCGTTGTTCTTCATCGAAGCGTACAGGGCGCCGAAGTCGTGGACGGCGCCAAAGAAGATGCCGCCGACGAGGACCCAGAGCACGACGGGCAGCCAGCCAAAGGCCATGGCGACGATCGTACCCGTGACAGGGCCGGCACCGCAGATCGAGCTGAACTGGTGCGAGAACGCGGTGAAGGCGGAGACGGGCGAGAAGCTCTTGCCGTCCTTCATGCGCTTGGCCGGCGTGAGGGCCTCTTTGTCAACGCCCCACTTGTTGGCCAGCCAGCGGCCGTAGCCCAGATAGCCGCAGGCGAGCACCGCCGCAGCCACAACCATGAGCAAAACTCCGTTCATTACATTTCCTCCTCTAAAAAGAACTTCCCAGACATAAAAAATGAGGGCCGTCGGTTGCGCTCGACGGCCCTCATCTTCATCAGCCGCCCGTTATCGTACGGGCTAGCTGTATGTGCTAACCCGCATCAGATAATTACTACGCTGATAATGTCTAGCTGATGCGTGAACATGTCTAAGAAATCCTCTTCAATCATGATGCGAACGATCCGTGCGTGTTCACATCCCCCAGTGGATGAAAAGCAGTATGAAACTTTAGTTACCTAAAGTCAACGCAAATTTGTAATGAATTTTCAGCTTTTTTGAAATTCTCGGTATAAAACGCCATTGACCTCGGACTTTATCCTGCGACAGTTTTTGCATGAGAGATGTCCCTGTGCGGAGCAAAGCTCCGCACGCCATCTTTCCTTCCAGCTAAAGAACGGCGTAAATTCGACGCTGGCAGGTTAACCTTGTTGGACGTTGTCGACGCCGCCCCGGGTCAGAAGCTATATCGATACAGAAAGGTCCCCGACCGGAGGGGCCGGATATAAGGTTTATCGCGAGTTCCGCACGCAAAGAAGGCCACTTAATGTGGCCTTCGTCTTGCGCAG
>CABSMB010000058.1 GCA_902478705.1 uncultured Collinsella sp.
CGTCCAGGCCGGGCTGCTCCAAGCCCAGGCTCTCCAGGTAGTCGGCGGCGTCCTCGGGATCGAGCTCGGAAAGCTCGGCCTCGATCTTGGCGCAGATGGGCAACGGCTTGACGCCATCGATCGGCGCCAGGTCGTCGTTGAGCATATCCTCGTCCACGTTGGCCACATACAGGATGGGCTTCATGGTGAGCAGGAACAGGCCCTTGGCAGCGGCACGCTCCTCGTCGGTCATCTCCATGGATGCGGCGCGCTTGCCCTCGTTGAGCCAGGCAAGCAGGCGCTTGGCGACCTCAAACTTGGGCATGAGCTCCTTGTCGCGCTTGGCCTCCTTCTCGAGCTTAGGCAGCTGCTTCTCGAGCGTGCCCATGTCGGCCAGGATGAGCTCGGTCATGATGGTGTCGGCATCGCCGGCGGGATCGACGAACTCGCCCGTGCGGCCCACCTCACGCATGACGTTGGGGTCCTTAAAGTAGCGCACGACCTCGCAGATGGCATCGGTCTCGCGGATGTTTGCCAGGAACTGGTTGCCCAGACCCTCGCCCTCGTTAGCGCCCTTCACCAGACCTGCGATGTCGACGAACTCGACCGTAGCCGGCACAATGCGACCCGGGTTGACGATGTCGGCGAGCTTTTGCAGGCGGCTATCGGGCACGTCGACGATACCCACGTTGGGGTCGATCGTGGCAAACGGGTAGTTGGCGGCAAGGCCGGTCTTTTTGGTAAGCGCGGTGAACAGCGTCGACTTGCCCACGTTGGGCAGGCCCACGATACCGATGGAAAGGGACACGACAGCTCCTTTTGATACAGGTACTTCAAACTGCATAAGTATAGCGCCGCCGCAGCATCCGGGCGAATCCGGACACCGCGGCGGCGCAAATGAAGCAGAGATGCGTGAGAGTTCGAGACAGCAGTCCTTACTTAAGCTCGGGCCAGAAATCCTTGTTGGCCTCGATGAGCTCGTCCAGGATCTGCTTGGCAACGCTCGCCGAAGGAATGGTCTTGGAGAGCGTGAGTGCCTGCCAGAGCTTCTGGTAGCTGCCCTCGACCCAAGCCTGGACAACGAGCTTCTCGACGGAAACCTGCTGCTCCATCAGGCCCTTCTGGAACTGCGGGATCGGGCCCTGGCAGATCTTCTCAAAGCCGTTAGAGCCAACGATGCAAGGCACCTCGACCATGGCCGTCGGGTCGAAGTTGGGCACAGCGCCATCGTTGGGGACAATCAGCAGGAAGCGCTCGAGCGTGTTCTCGGCCAGCGCGCAGGCAAGGTCGACGATGTAGTTGGCGTGTACGTCGGGCTCAAAGCCGCCGTCCTTGGCAGTACCCTTGGCGATGATGTCGCGGCAAGCGCCAAAGACCTTCTTCTCGCGGCCGTCCATAACCTCATTGGCGCGAGTGTAGTTGGGGTCAGACGTCTCGACAACATAGTCCGGGTACAGGTAGTACTTGAGGTAGGTGTTGGGAATCGTCTCGGGATCGACAGCATAGACATCCTTGGCCTTGCCGAAGGTGTGAATCCAGCTCTCCTCGACGTGCTGCTCCTTACCGGCCTCGTGCTCAATGCCGTCCAAGTAGCCGTTCTTTGCCATGTGCTCCTTGATCTGCGGCATGAGGTCGTTACCCTCCTTGTCGTAGATCTTGCTCCACCAACCAAAGTGGTTGAGGCCGTAGTAGCTATACTGCAGCTCGCGACGATCCTTGATGCCGCACATACGGCTCATCTTATCCATGAGGTCGATCGGCATGTCGCAGATGTTGATGATGCGGCTGTTGGGGCGCAGCACGCGGCAAGCCTCTGCGACGATGGCCGCGGGGTTGGAGTAGTTGAGCATCCAGGCGTTGGGGCTGTACTTCTCCATGTAGTCCAGGATCTCGATGACACCGCCGATGGAGCGCATGCCGTAGGCGATACCGCCGGCACCGCAGGTCTCCTGACCAACGCAGCCGTACTTGAGGGGGATCTTCTCGTCGAGCTCGCGCATAGCGTAGAGACCCACGCGGATGTGAGCAAGGACGAAGTCGGTCCCGGTGAATGCAGTTTCGGGGTCGGTGGTGTAGTTGAACTCAACCTCGGGGGCGTTCTCGTGGAAGTAGATCTCGCACGCCTTGGCAACGATCTCCTGGCGCTCGGCGTTGTTGTCATAGAAGGTCACCTTGTTGACCGGGAAGCGGTCGCGCTCCTCGAGCAGCATCAGGGCAATGCCCGGGGTAAAGGTGGAGCCACCGCCGGCAATGGTCACGGCATAGTTTTTCTTGGACATGATGTCCTCCTCATTCTGGCCGCTTGCTCAATCCATCCCCGCACGCGGCCTGTACGGTTTGGAATTGTTACCTAGAAGTGGAGATTTTATCTCTAGAATCGGCCTTGCGGTGCATACCGGCTCTGCAAGGCCGATTGTTTCGATGGACGATGGTTTACAGAAGACTCTCGAACTTCAGAAGACTCTCGAACTTCTCGCGAACCTGTGGGACGGTAAGGCCGATGATGACCTGGATTGACTGACCTTGGACCACCAAGCCATGCGTACCGATCGCCTTGAAGGAAGCCTCGGGCGCAACGACGCTCTTGTCCTTGACGTTAACGCGCAGACGGGTAGCGCAGTTAGTTACATCGATGATGTTATCCGTGCCACCGAGCAGATCGAGGATCTTCTCGGCAAGCACCAAGCGCTCATCATCTTTACTCTGGGCGACCGATTTGCCAGCAGCAGCACCGCCCTGCTTTTGCTTGTAGTCGGCCTTGGACTTGAGCTCGACCTCAACATCGTCATCCTCGCGACCGGGGGTCTTAAAGTCGAACTTGACGATCAGGAAACGGAAGACCACGACCCAAAGGGCGGTAAAGCACAGACCGACAAGGATGGAGATGGTGTACTGCAGACCGCGTGCGGCCCAAAGGGGCAGCCAGTCCCACGAGAGCATCGAGATGATGCCGCCGTCGAAGATGCCCACGACGCCAAGGAGGTTTTGAGCCATGCAGCCAAGCGCTCCGAGCACGCAGTGGACGACGAACAGGCCGGGCGCGATGAACAGGAAGGTGAAGTCAAGCGGCTCGGTAATACCGCAAAGCATAGCGGTAAGGGTGACGGGAATGAGCAGGGCCTTGACGCGCTGCTTGCGCTCGGGTTTGGCGGTCATATAGAACGCAATGGCGACGCCAAGCGAGCCGAAGACTTTAGTCCAACCAGGGCAGGTATAGGCAGCCCAGGGTGCGGCATCCTTAAGAGCAATGCTCGGATCGGCAGCCAGTTGGGGCAGGATGTTGGCCCAAGCAGCAAAGATGCCGCCGTTGACCGCCGCGTTGTCGTAATAGAACGGCGTATAGATAAAGTGGTGAAGGCCTGTAGGGATCAGCACGCGCTCGAAGAAAGCAAAGACGCCCACGCCAAACGTACCGGCGGAAAGGATGAATCCCTGGAAGGCGGCGATAGCAGCCTGAACATGCGGCCATACCAGGCAGGCGATAAGAGCGACCGGAACCATAACGAAGAAACCGATCATATAGATGAACACGGAGCCCGAGAACACGCCCAGCCACTCGGGAAGTTCGGTGTCGAAGTACTTGTTGTGAAGCATCGTGGCGATACCAGAAATGATAAGCGCGCCCATGATGCCCATATCAAGCGTTTTGATGCTTGCGATAGTGGCAAGACCAGTACCGCTGCCCGCCTCGACAGAGTAGTCGACCCCAAAGACAGGGCCCCACTGCCCCAAGATCGTGCTTACAAAGTAGTTGAAGGTAAGGTAGATGGCCAAAGCCTCCATGCAGCAGCGAGCGTTCTGCTTGTTCGCGAGCGAGATTGGCAACGCTACGCAAAACAGCAACGGCATCTGGTTAAAGAGCGTCCAACCACCCTGGAGCAGCACATTCCAGCAATCAAACCAAAGATGACCCGCTGTGGCCATCTCGCCAAAGATCGCCTCGGTGGTAAACAACGTACCCAGGCCGACGACGATTCCGGAAAATGCGAAAAGACTTGCAGGCGTGTACATTGCACCGCCGAAACGTTGTATCTTTTGCATCATGACGGGGAATCCCCCTCTCTTCATTCGGAGCGCTGCGGTTTTGGCTTCACTCGAGACCGCAGACGCGCCGTTTGCGTGTACCTCGTGCAATAGGACGGGTGGGCCCGTGTCCCTGACTTCTTGCACTTACGTTTTATCACATCACTTATCTAGACAAGTTAGCATAAAGACTACGGTCGGTAAACGGTTGATTATTGGCCGTAAACGGTATATGTCCAGTATTTCGCCTGCTAAATCTGACATAGCTGATGGCTGCATTTTAAATTTCTTTTCTACTTGTCTAGATGTGCTTGTCTATATCTATATACATGCCTATACTTCATTACAACATTCACCGCCACGTTAAGGAGTCACCATGAAAAGCGCGGTCTTCTATGGAAAGCACGACCTCAGAGTCGAGGAATCGGCAAAGCCGGCCGTGGGCAGGCGCGACGTTCTGATCAACGTCAAAGCTTGCGGCGTCTGCGGTACCGACGTTCATATCTATGAAGGCGACAAAGGTGCAGCCGACGTTACCCCGCCCACGATCCTTGGTCATGAGTTTGCGGGCGTTGTCGAGGCCGTGGGCAGCGACGTCGCTGGCTTTAAACCGGGCGATCGCGTGTGCATCGACCCAAACCATCCCTGCGGCTGCTGCGAACCCTGCCGCGACGGAATCAACCACTACTGTGAGCATATGACCGGTTACGGCACCACCGTTAACGGCGGCTTTGCCGAGTACTGCTCCGTCGATATGCAGCAAGTCTACAAGTTGGGCGATCACACCAGCTTCGAGCAGGGCGCTATGACCGAACCCGTCGCCTGCTGCCTGCACGGCATCGATATGTGCAACATCAAGCCCGGCAGCACAGTTGTCGTTATCGGCGGTGGCATGATCGGTCTGCTCATGATGCAGCTTGCTAAAAACGCCGGCGCCACCAAGGTTGTCTTGCTCGAGCCCGTCGAAGGCAAGCGCGAGGTTGCGCTCAAACTCGGCGCCGACCTGGCAATTGATTCCATCCACGAGGACGTCCCGGCCCGCCTGAAGCAGGAGGGCGTCGGCAACGTCGATGTCGTTATCGAGTGTGTTGGCAAGCCCGTCACCATCGAGCAGGCCATCCAGATCGCCGGCCACAAGGCTACGGTCATGATGTTCGGCCTCACCAAGCCCGATGAGACAATCACCGTCAAGCCCTTCGAGGTCTTCCAGAAGGAGCTTGTGCTTACCTCGTCCTACATTAACCCTTATACGCAGCGTCGTGCGCTCGAGCTCATCGACTCTGGCAGGCTTGACGTATCCTCGATGGTCGCAAAGGTAGCCTCCCTCGACGAACTCGGCGCCATCCTGTCAGACCCGGCCCTGCGTGCCATGGGCAAATATATAATCGACCCCGGCAAGTAAATCGATTGACACCTGCGCGGGCGGCCCTCATCCGTCGTTCACGCACCCAGCTCTAGGAGACCGTCATGGCGCGAGCCATCTTCCAAACTATTTATGACAACGTGAAGCAGTCGATTGACGACGGCACATACGCCTATCAGAGTTATCTGCCTTCGGAGACTGAGCTCACGCAGCTGTTTGACTGTTCGCGCATGACGGTCCGTCGCGCCATCTCGATGCTTGCGGCAGATGGTTACGTGCTCCCCCAGCAAGGCAAAGGCATGCGCGTCATTCGCAACATCAGTGACGAGAAGAGTCGTGGCGGCGGCGGACTCGAGACCTTTAAGGAAATCGCGACCAGCCGAGGCTTTGAGCTCAAGACTGTCACCACCGTCTTTGAGCTCCTCGTCTGTAGCAAGGCACTCTCCAGGATTACCGGGTTTCCCGAAGGCTGCGAGCTTACGCGTGCCAAACGCATCCGTTATGCAGACGGACGGGCCGTGTGCTCCGACGACTCCTATTACCTAAGCTCACAGGTACCGGGGCTGACACCCGAGATTGTCAACGACTCGATCTATCGTTACCTCGAAGAAGGCCTTGGCATTAAGATTGCCACGGGCAAACGCGATGTAACGATTGAGCATCCCACGCCCGAGGATGCACGCGTGCTCGATCTCGACGACTTTAACGCACTCGCCGTTGTACGCGGACAGACCTACAACGCCGACGGCATCCTTATGGAATACACCGAGACAAAGCAGGTTCCCAGCTTCTTTTTACTCCACGAAACGGTCACCCGCCGCAATAACGGCAGCGAGACCCATCAGAGCAGTATGAGCTAACCATCTATTAGTTGCGGTGGGATAGTTCCCAGAATGGCCCGCTTAAGGGCAAAACAGGAACTATCCCACCGCAACTTTTTTGGCCGGCGGGGCAGTACCTGTCCCACCGGCCATCATTTACGCTCGTTTAGCTAGTCCGCGAGCTTTTCCACTTGGTCGAGCATCTTGTTGAGCTTTTCCTTTGCCTCGGCCTTGACCTTCTCGGCCTCCTCGTGGGCCTTGGCCTTCTGAGCGGCCTTTTCCTCGGCCTCGGGGTCGACAACGACCAGATTGGACGCATCGTGCTCGACCAGCTTGAGCGCATGTTCGGGACAAACCTTGACACAGGCGCCACAGCCTAAACAATACGTGGACTCCAACGCAAAGCGGCCGCTTCCCACCAGGTCACAGGCAGATGTGGGGCACGCATTGACGCACTCGCCGCACGACGTGCACTTGTCAAAATCGCATTCCGGCGTGCTCACCTGCATGTTCTGGGCAAGCTCGGGATGGTTCTGCAGTGTCGAGAGCACCAGCTGCCGCCCATGGGTGAGCGAACGGCGACGCTTAGTCGTCGTGGTGCCGCACATGGTGTTGAGTGTGCGCTCGAGCTGCGTGATCTGGTGACGGTGGGCCTTCAACTTCTGCGTCACCGAGGCCAGCGCCGCAGTCGCCGGGTTGAGCTTAGTCACGGTTAGGCCCGTGGTGCGGGCGATTTTTTCCATGTACTCCTTGCGCTCGTACTCGCGAAGCTTATGGCACTTGAGGCTCTTGGGGTCGACCTCCAGGCCCATGCCCGTACCGGCCCACTCCTCGGCAGTGGCGATGGCCTCGCCCAGAATGTCCTCACCGCCGGTGTTGCGGCATTTATCGCACACGCCCAACGGCAGGTACACACTCACGTTGGGATAGTCCGCCAGTACCGAGAACCAGGTCTCGGCCGTAATATCGCCCACGCAGGCGACGACGACCTCGTTTTCGCGCGGCATGCGCTTGAG
>CABSMB010000059.1 GCA_902478705.1 uncultured Collinsella sp.
GAGCGTCCGGCTGATAACCGGGAGGTCACAAGTTCGAATCTTGTCAGGTCCACCACTTTCTTTCGCAATAAACACCCCAGCGAGAGCCGAGTCGCCGCTGGGGTGTTTATTACTTTCTCCGTGGGGGTTTAGCTCAGCTGGGAGAGCGCGGGCTTTGCAAGCCTGAGGTCAGGGGTTCGATCCCCCTAACCTCCACCATGATGGACCTGTAGCTCAGTTGGTTAGAGCGTCCGGCTGATAACCGGGAGGTCACAAGTTCGAATCTTGTCAGGTCCACCATCAAAACGTTAAAAGCCCTGGGGCGTTGCCTCGGGGCTTTTTTCTTATCAAACAAAAGTAGTCAAAATAGCCCCGTCCCAAATTAACTACTTTGATTTTGTGTGCTGGGCGAAAGATTGGGTAGTATAGCTATTCAATGCGGCGACCCTGCCGTGTGTTAACCGCTACGTACCGGAGGTGTTCCATGGTTCGTGTCGACATAGAGACCATCGTCATGGCCGCCGGTCCCGTGCCATCGCTTATCGTGCTTCGTGAGCGCTGCGGCAAGTCGGATTCGACGGCGCCCCTGCGTTCGCTTTCCATTCAGACCGGCTCGTTTGAGGCCGCGGCCATTAGCCGTGGTATCGATAGCGGTCGCGCCGAGCGCCCGATAACGCATGACCTGCTGCTTGACACCGTCGATGCCCTGGGCGCCAAGCTCGAGCGCATCGAGATCGTTCGCGCCGAGCCGCCGGTGTTCTATGCGACGATTGTCGTGCTGGTCGATGGTGACGAGCGCAAGATTGACGCCCGCCCCAGTGACGCCATTGCCCTTGCCGTGCGCAGTAATGCCCCCATGTTCGTGGAGGACGACATCATGAATCGCCTGGGTACCGTTTCTGCCCATGCCGAGGAAGTTGACGACGAGCAGGAGTTCGAGAAGTTCGACGAGTTCGTCCATACGCTCTCCCCCGATGATTTCTAAATGTCTGGCACGCGAGCGGAGAGGTCGTTGATGGGTACCCGCGTATCGGCTGAAGCGGTCGCCATCGCGCGTGAAGCCCAGATGCGCTCGGAGGCATCCGAGGCGGCTCGCATCGCCTATGTGACGCAGGCCCGCACGCTTCGCGAGCGCCGCGGCTCCTATATCAAGATGGTTATCATCTCCGCCCTTGTCGCGGTAATCTGTTCTCGTCTTCGTGGTACAGTTGGTGCGCTTGGGTTTTCGATTTCAACAGGCTTGGTAATCTGGGGTGTGGTCGATGCGGTAATGCTGACCAACCAGATCAAGGTACTCGACAAGCGCGCGATGGATATGACGCGCGCCCGCGACGCTGCCGCCAAGATCGCTGCCGAGGCACAAGAACTGTAACGACGCCGGATTCGATGGGAAGGTCTAGAGATGGCACAGGATATGCAGGACGCCGGTAACGTCTCCGCCGAGCTCGACGCCATGGTGTGTGACCTGATTGGTGCGTTCTTGGACGACCTTGCCGCCGGCGAGAATCCGGGCGTAGTCGTGGCGATCGAGGACGCTGCTTCCAACCGCTATCTGGCCGCGCTCGACGAGGATGGCGAGGAGGCATGCCTGGAGGCTGCCACCAACTTTATCTCCGAGCACAAGATGGGCCTTAAGGACGAGGGCCTGGGCCGTATCGCCCGCTATGCCATCGGCTATACCGGCTGCGTCGAGATTGACGGCGGCTACCATGACGCTCTACTCGTGAGCTTCTTTGAGACGACGCTCGAGAGCGGCTTTTCGGCATATGTGCTGTATGAGGGCATGGGCGCCGGCGATGGTTTTATGTGGAGCGACCCTGAACCTGCAGGTGAGGAAACCCCTCTCATCTAAAATCGCTAAAATAAACGAGTTTTCGGTAAAAGGCTCAATATTCCCGCTGAGCGTTGTATCGCTGGGCGGGCCGCATACGTGTGCCGTTTGTATATGGATAGAAGATAGGGGAACTACATGCGCGTAGACAATCTGAGGAACATCGCCATCATCGCCCACGTCGACCACGGCAAGACGACGATGGTCGATAAGCTCCTGCGTGCCACGGACGCCTTCCGTGCCAACCAGCAGGTCGAGGACCGCGTCCTGGACTCTAACGACCAGGAGCGCGAGCGCGGCATCACGATTCTCGCCAAGAACATCTCTATCGAGTACAAGGACGTCAAGATCAACGTCATCGACACCCCGGGCCACGCCGACTTTGGCGGCGAGGTCGAGCGCGTGCTGCGTATGGCCGACGGCGCCCTGCTGCTGGTCGATGCCTTTGAGGGTCCCATGCCCCAGACCCGCTTCGTGCTGCGTCACGCTATCGACACCGGCCTCAAGATCATGATTGTCATCAACAAGATCGATCGTCCGGGTGCCAACCCCGAGAAGGCCTACAACGACTGCCTGGACCTTATGGCCGACCTGGGCGCCACCGACGACCAGCTTGAGTTCGCCATGGAGCACGTGGTCTACGCCAGCGCCATGAATGGCTTTGCCCGCCTTGACCCCAACGACGGCAACATGGACATGTATCCGCTGCTCGATATGATCATCGACGACATGCCCGCGCCCGAGGTTGACGAGAATGCCCCGCTGGCCATGCAGTGCGTGACCATCGACCACTCCAACTTCGTTGGCCGCATCGGTATCGGTCGCGTGTACTCCGGCGCCATTCACCAGGGCGATCAGATTCTGGTCGTGAAGAACGACGGCTCCAGCGCCACCGCTACCGTCAAACAGCTCTTTACCTTCGACTACCTGGGCCGCACCGAGTGCCAGGAAGTCGGCGCCGGCGATATCGCCGCCGTCGTGGGTATTGACCGCACCGATATCGGCGATGTCTACACCGACCCCGAGAACCCCGTCGAGCTCGAGCCCATCGAGATCGACCCGCCGACCCTGTCCATCGTCTTTGAGGCCTCGACCTCCCCGCTCGTCGGCCGTGACGGCGACATCGTGGGCGCCCGTCAGCTCAAGGAGCGTCTGTTCAACGAGGCCGAGAACAACGTGACCATGAAGATCGAGGAGCTCGAGGACAAGAGCGGCGTCGAGGTCTCGGGCCGCGGTATTCTGCACCTGTCCGTCCTGATGGAGTCCATGCGCCGCGAGGGCTTTGAGTTCCAGGTCGGCCGTCCCCGCGTTCTGTTTAAGAAGGACGAGAACGGTAACAAGCTGGAGCCTGTCGAGCAGGCCGTCGTCGAGTGCCCGGACGAGTACTCGGGCAAGGTCGTTGAGGTATTCGGTACCTCCGGCGGCATCATGACGAGCATGGATACCTCGGGCATCGTGACGCACCTTGAGTTTAAGATCCCGACCCGCGGCATCATGGGTCTTAAGAACCGCATTATGAACGTCACCCACGGCGAGGGCGTGTTCTACCACACCTTCCTGGAGTATGGCCCCTACGCCGGCGAGATCGGCAACCGCCAGAACGGCGCCATGATCTCCATGACCACCGAGAAGGCCGTTGCCTACGCTCTGGGTACGCTGCAGGAGCGCGGCCAGCTGTTTGTTGAGCCGGGCACCGAGTGCTACGAGGGCATGATCGTGGGCGAGCGCAGCAAGGCCGGCGACATGGTCGTCAACATCGCCCGTACCAAGAACCTGGGCAACCAGCGTTCCTCGACCTCCGACATTTCCGTGCAGTTGGTGCCGCCTCGTACCTTCTCGCTGGAGGAGGCGCTGGAGTACATCGCCGACGACGAGCTGGTCGAGATCACTCCCAAGAACATCCGCCTGCGCAAGCGTCTGCTCAACGCCACCGACCGCAAGAAGGCAGCCGTCCGCGCCGGCCAGGTCAACAAATAAGCGCTGTGGCTTATAACCGCCAATAAGAAAGGGCGTCGACCGCAATGGTCGGCGCCTTTTTTTGTACACAGGGGTTGAGTTGGTCTGCACCACCACAAAGGTGCCTGTCCCCTTTGCGGGTGGATCGACGGCTAGGCGGAGGGAAGGCCCGGGGTGTTGGCGGCCTGCTGCGGCCTGAGGCGGGCGTTGCGCCAGATGATTTGGATAACGTAGCCGAGCATAAAGACAAAGGCCACGCCACTGATGAAGTCGCCGATGAGGGGAAGTCCCGTGAGGGCGCCTGCGGCGATACCGCCCACGGCGGCCATAGCGTAGCGGTTCTGGTTGTGTCCGACCATGCGGGCGATTGCGCATCCCGCAAAGGCACTCGACACCAGCGCGATGCCGATAACGCCGCACAAGAGGGTTCCGGCAAGCGACAGGCCAGCGATAGAGATAATCAGCAGCAGGACGGCGGGGACGACAGCAATCGTACCAAGAAGACCGCTCACCCACAGTGGCGTGGGGCGCTGGTGGAGCATGCCGGCGGCACTGGCAGTCGCACGCGGAAAGAAGAGCTCGAGCAGCAGGGCGACAAAGCAGGTCGAGAGCGCCGAGGCCACGATGCCGCCGACGATATCGTTAAGGGTGGAAGTATCTTCGTTCTCGGTGCGGTCGATCTTGAGCGCGCCGACCTCGGCTTCTGCGGCGCGCTCGGGGTCCTCGGAAACATGCGCGCTCACGGTGCCGGTGATACGGGCGTTCTTGCCCAAGACGAGCTTATCGGCCCAAACCTCGACATCGCCCTCGACGGTGCCATCGATGGTCACGGTGTCGCCTGCGAGCGCTGCCGACTTGGCAGAGCCGCGCAGGGCAACCGTCTCGCCCATCGCGTAAAAACAGTTGGCGGTGCTACCAGTGTTGAGCACGACATGCTGACCGGCTACCGTCACGCTGCCATCGATTGCGGTTTTGGAGATATCGATGGTGCGCGCCGCCAGGCGAACGGCTCCGCCTATGGTGCAGTCGCGAATCGAGAGGGTATCGCCCGCGGCGATAATATCGCGGCCGATGGAAGCGTCGTCTAGGTTAAGGCTTTGGCCGGCCCAGTACAGGTCGCCCTCGACGCCAGACGGATTTGAGTCAACTTCGGTTGCGAGCACGTTGCCCGCGGTGTCTGTGCCGGCGAACGACGTCGTGGGAAGCACGGTCAGCGCAAGCGCAATCAGTGCGAATAGGAGGGCGATGCGGCCTAGCGCTTTACGGCGCCGGGACGACGGTTCAAGGTTACAAGGCATAGTGAATCCTTCGTTAGATACTCGACATGTATCTAACAGGGTACCCAACGCGCGGGCGCTCTAAAAGAACCTCTCGGTTGCATTTCGAAGGGTCGTGCCGCGCTGTCTACTTTTTGCGATGCAAGAAGCGCGCGATGTCTTCTTCGGTGGGGCTTTTGATGTCAAAGCGCAGCGAGAGCCAGCGCAGACCCATGGTCACCGCGACGCATACGACCAGCGCGGCGACATTGCTCATGATGCCGCTCATAACGAGACATACATAGCTTGCCGAGCCGGCGATGGCGGCGATGGCGTAGAAATTGGTGCGCTGGAAAATGCCCGGCACCACACCCATAAAGCTGTCGCGCAACATGCCGCCACCCACCGCGGTGAAAAAGCCCATCATGATGCATACGGCCGGCGCAAAGCCATAAACCAGTGCTTTGTCCGCTCCGGTGGCGGCGTAGATGCCGACCGAGATGATGTCGAGCAACGGGATGAGTTTCTCGGGTTTATCGACGATTGCCGGGAAGATGTAGATGATGGCCGCCGTGGCGATGGAGAGCGGCAGCGCCATCGGCTGGTTGAGGATGTAGACGTTGCCGACCTGGAGTGTCATATCGCGCAAAAGACCGCCGCCCAGACCGCAGACCACCGCGAGCGCGACCGCGCCCACCAGGTCGAGCTTGTGCTCGCGCGCGACCAGCACGCCCGAGATCGATGCCGCGACAACAGCGAACATCTCGAGCCAAAATGGGATAGCGACCATGGCATCCGAGGCATGTGAGGTAACGGTTATAGCGGCGATGACGGGCAAGATGGGGTCCTTTGAGTTACGGGTTTGGACAATGCCCGTACATAGTACATGTTCGGCGCCGATTGCGACCCCATTGCTCGGCAAACGGTCGGGACTGGGTACGGCCATAGGTTTCAAACATGTACATCAGCCTCCAAAGATGTCGAAAAATGTCGGTTTTGGAGGGTGGTGTACACGTTTGGGGGAAGCGCGGGGTGAGTGGGTTCGTCGTTACTCAGAAGGCGACTCTTCGGCTTGATTGCTCTTCCAGTTGCGGATAAGCACCTTGCGCAGTTCGTTTTGCTTTCGCTGGTACTCGGCATCTACGCAACGAGGCATGCCGAGTGCTTCGCGGATATTGTTCATGGCACGGTGGAAAGCGAGTTGGCTGGCAAATTGCGTTGAGGTGAGCGTGACGATGCGACAGCCCATTTGGGCGAGTACGGCCTCTCGCTCCGCATCTGCTCCCTTGCGTTCGGCCTCGTCGTGAAAGCCGCCCTTATATTCGATGCCGAGCTCTCTGCGCTTATAGGTAACAAGAGCGTCGATTTTGAGCGTTCGAACTTTGGTGCAATGCCAAAGTCGTTTAGGGATTTCGAGCGGCTTGTTGAGTTCGACACCTCGGATGCCAACGCCGCCTTCGCTCGTCGGGAGTGAAAGGGCGATAGCGGATGCGGTCTCCATGGGTGAGGCTGAGTGGTCGTAGATATGCCTGAGCGCGAGTCGGGCGCGTGTGGCACCGGGTTTGCCGGGGTGCCGATCGAGCAGATCGACAATTTCGTTCTTGGAAGCGGTAGCTGGTTGATCGGTGTAAGGGTCATCGGGATTGAGCCCCATGCGATAATCACCGCAAACTTCGTAGCCGTATTCGAGGTATTCGATTCTGTCCATCCACTCGGCAGCGAATACGAAGGTAAGGGCTTCGTCGGCGATAAAAATACCAGGGGACAGCTCGTCAATATGGTCGTAGGGTAGATTTTGGCCAAGAACGTGGCAATTTATACCGTTGGCGCGGATTCGCTCGAAGGCAAATACAACGGAGATATCGATAGTCTCAAGCATGCTAGTGGGAATACCGCAGTCGGTAAGAGCCTGTCGAATGCGCGTGATACGTTGCTGGGTGGAGAGGCCTCTTGCGCCTATCTGGTAGTCGTGTTGCGCGATCGCTTGAACCAGGTCTTGTGGCGCATGATGGACGAGCCATGCGGTTTTATGCGTAATGAGAACAGGAGTATCCATTGGGGACCTCTCGCTTTATGCCGATATGCAGTCCTTATGTCCGTTGAAGTGAGGAAATACTGTCTCTTATACACATCTGACGCTGCCGACGAGCGATCTA
>CABSMB010000060.1 GCA_902478705.1 uncultured Collinsella sp.
TCGCTCGTCGGCAGCGTCAGATGTGTATAAGAGACAGAGCCAAGCATGCCCTGCGCAACGGCCGCAGCTTCATGGCAAACGAATACGGGATTACTATGACCTGCGTTCCCGATTGGGATAGCGTTCGTGCGTCAAAAACGGTGGCCGCCGTGCTTTTGGGCGAGCTCTCGATTGGTACGCCCCGTGAGGCGGGAACGAGGATGGCGGCTGAGCTTTTGGATTCTCCACTCGTAATGGTTCCCGGCGCGCACAACAGCCTGCGCGATCGCCCGGTAGCGGCTGCCCAGACTGTCCGTGGCATCCTGGGGCTCTAGCACCCGCAATAGCCAAAGCAGGCTTCACCCGCAAACGTTTCGGCCGTGTTAACAAATGTGCTCAAAACCTCACGTCTGCGGCTTCAATTGCGCCGTCTGCCAACTCATAAAAATGTAACAGCATTCACGTGCTTACCTGCATCGGCAAGGTGTTACCCTTGTAGCATTTGGAACCCACCGCTACCATGCGAAACTATCGAAAGGGCCCCATATGCTCAATAATCACGAGGTCAATCTAACCGACGAGGAGGCCGCCGCCGAGGTCGCCCGCGTCGCGAAGACCTACCCCGTGGTGCGTTTGCTGTCGGCCGATCAGATTAAGAGCGAGCCCAACTGCTTGCTCGCCGGCGATCGCTGCCCTTGTCTGCGTCAGTCGAGTCTTGAGGCCTTGGCAGGTTCCGATGAGGTATCGGAGCAGCTGCTCAATGATGGTGCCGAGTACCGCGCCCGTCTGCGCCCTCTAAAGGTCGAGGGCGAGCCTCACGTCTTGCTGATGGTGCGTCCGATTGATGAGCAAGAGGCCACAGAAGAGGACCTTGTCTACACCGACGTGCTGACGAGTGTGCGCAATCGCCGATATTACGAGGAAAAGCTTCGCAACGCCCGCATGAATGCCGGCGTTGCGATGATTGACCTTGATGATTTTAGGGCCTTCAACGATACATGTGGCCGTCATGCCGGCGACCTTGCGCTCGGTGCTGTGGCGACAGCCATACGCAGCGGTATTCGTTCGACTGACGAGCTTGTGCGCTATGGCTGCGACAAGTTTGTGGCCGTCATGCCCGATATTCCCTCCGATGACTTCGCCCGTCGCCTGCGTCAGGTATCCGATGCCGTTCATTCCACGATTATTCCGGGCCATGAGTACGTGAGCTTGACGGCATGTGTTGGTGGCGTTCGCATTCATGGCGAGACGGTCGATGAGGGCGTTGGCCGTGCTGTCCAGTTACTGAGCCGCGCTAAGGCAAAAGCCGGTACGGTCGTGACCGATGCCGATTCCATCGAGGCCTTCCAAAGCGAAAAACCTTCGGTGCTTATTGTCGATGACTCCGAGATGAACCGAGCCATTCTCAACGAGATGCTCAAGGACGAGTATTGCATCCTCGAGGCCGATAACGGTCGCGCGGCGCTCGACATGGTCGACCGCTATGGCGATGAGCTGTCGCTCGTGCTGCTGGATATTGTCATGCCGGGCATAAGCGGCTTTGAGGTGCTGGCCGGTCTGTCGCGCCGATCGGGCATCGACAATCTGCCTGTCATCATGATTTCGAGCGAAGATTCCGATGATATGGTTCTGCGCGCGTACGAGCTGGGCGCCTCGGACTATATCAACCGCCCGTTTGACTCCCGTGTCGTGCGCCGCCGTGTGAGCAACACCATCCGCCTATACGCTAAACAGCGCCGCCTGACGAACCTGCTGTCCCAGCAGTACAACGAGCGCGTCAAGAACAGTCGCATGCTCATCGACATCATGGCCGGCGTCATGGAGCTTCGTAACGGCGAGAGTGGCAGGCACGTTACGAACATCGAGAAGCTGACCGAGCTGCTGCTTGGCTGTCTGGTCCAGCATGGCGGCACGATCTCCCTCGACAATGAGGAGCGCTCCACGATCGCCCTGGCTTCGGCGCTGCACGATATCGGCAAGATGTCGATTGACGATGCGATTCTCAACAAGCCCGGACGCCTTACGCCCGAGGAGTTCGAGATTATGAAGACGCATGCCACGATCGGCGCCGACATGCTGCGTGAGCTGGGTAGCCATCACGCCGGCAATGCGCTTATGGAATATGCGTACCAGATTGCGCGTTGGCACCACGAGCGCTGGGACGGCAAGGGTTATCCCGATGGCCTTAAGGGCGACGATATCCCCATCGCCGCGCAGGTGGTCTCGGTGGCTGACGTGTACGATGCACTGACGAGCGTGCGCGTGTACAAGGACGCTATCCCGCACGAGGAGGCGATCCAGATGATCCTGGACGGTAAGTGCGGCACCTTTAACCCGCTGCTGCTCGATTGTCTGCTCGAGGTGCAAGACCAAATTGCCGAGACGTTGGCACGCCCCGCTGACGTCGTTGCGTTTCCCACGATTTAGTTTGACCAAAGGAGTTTTTAATCCATGATTTCCATGCGTGAGGCGTATGAGAAGATCGGCGCCAATTATGATGACGCGTGCGCTCGGCTGATGGGCGAGGAAATGCTCGCCCGCTTTGCCCTCAAGTTTTTGGATGACGAGAGCATGGACAAGCTAGAGGCCGCCATGGCGGCGGGAGACGCCGAAGGTGCGTTTATGGCAGCGCACACGCTCAAGGGCGTGAGCCAGAACCTGGGATTCGATAATCTGTACGAGCCGGCGGTTGTGGTGACCGAGGCACTGCGTGGTGCCGATGCCGTTGACGGCGCTCGCGAGGGAATGCATGCACTGCAGCAGCAATATGCGGCTACGATGTCGGCCCTGCGCGAGGCGGCCGAATAAGAGGCTGCGAGCCTTGATGACTATGAGAGTGGATAATCTCCCGTTTTAGGCCCGGTGGCGGCCTCAAAGTGGGAGATTATCCACTCTCGTTCGATACGTGTCCAAAAATCCACTCTCACCCCTTCTGATTAGTGAATGGGCTATGCGCACTGGCGGGGCTTTCCGCATGCAATCAATATCGTTGTTCGATAAACTGTTCGAATAACGATAGAGTCGATGAGGGTGAGTGTATGTCTAACAGCGTTCAGCGTATGGCCAAAGCGGGCGAAAATATCAGGAAGCTTGGCTTTTGCATGGCAGCCGTTTTTGCAGGGATGCTCGTCGCTTTTGCCGCGTTGGTTGTTTACGTGATCTGGTATGCGGTTGCAAACGTTGCTTCTGTCGATTCTTTCGGCGTCGTGACGCTTCTCGATGGCGGGTGCATCGTTATCCCAAGCGGACTGTGCCTGGCACTCGTCGTGGGTATTTCGCTTGTCGTTCTGTGTGGGATCAGCCGTAACATCTCGCGAGGCGTCTCGCCCTTTACCAAGACGCATGTGCGGCTTATCCGTGTTCTTGCGCTTGCCTTTGCTGTTAACGCCGCGGTTTCGCTTATTGGTGCCTACGGATCGGTCAATCTTACCATTGGTGGGCTGGAGCTTTACGTCGTGCCTCATTCCTTCGTTATTGAGATTTGCCAAGGCGTTGCCTTTGATGCGGGGTCGCTTATCGGCGCGGCTGTCTGTCTGTGTATCTCGGTGATCTGGAGTTATGCCTCGCTGCTCCAAGAGCAGTCTGACGAGCTTGTGTAGGAGGAAGCATGAGCTATCTCATCATCGAGCTTGAGACGCAGCTGCTTAAGACCGGAAAGACCAGCGCTGATCTGATTCGGGCGACGGGGCATACTCCGGCTAATATTTCAAAGCTTAGAAACGGAAAGATAAAAGCTATTCGCCTAAAGACGCTTCTCGATATCTGTGATGAGCTTGATTGTCAACCGGGAGATATTATTCAGCGCGTGAACGAGAAAGAGCTTGAGGAGCTTATTGTCGAGCGCGCAAAAAATGTTGTGAGGCAGATGCGGGATGGCGGAGGCAATGAGGCGTCGCTTCCGACATCAGTCTTTGCTGTCGATTTGAGTGACGAGTAGCTTAAGGCGAACAACTAAAACGAAGTATCAGCGTGAAGGAACTCGTGTCTAACACGGGTTCTTTCTTTTAGATTATCTTGACAAATATGAGTTATCGAAAAACAATAAAAACCATGGAAAACGATAAAGGAAAGGAGGAACGATATGAGCGGCTTTGCTATCAAGCAGAACGGGAGGCCAATGAGTGCATCAGCGATAAAGCTATCAAAGGTGTCAAAGCGCTACGGGAAACGGCGCGTTTTGCATGACGTTTCCTTCGAGGTGCATCAGTCTGAGCTCTGTGCCCTTGTCGGTGCAAACGGTGCGGGCAAAAGCACGCTTATTAAAATCGTCTTGGGCCTCTGCGAGCCATCGTCGGGGAGCGTGGAGCTCTTTGGAGGCAAATCAAAAAGAGAGCTTGGCCTGATGCGGACGCGTGTCGGCTATGTGCCAGATTCCAGCGGAGCATACCAATCCCTCAGTGCGGTTGAGAATCTTCGGATCCGATGTGCGGAATGGGGGCTTGATGCGAATCGTGAGATTCCTCGCGTTTTGAGCCTAGTCGGGCTGGACGTCGATGAGAAAAAGAGCGTGAGCAGTTTTTCTCTGGGAATGAAACGGCGACTGGATATAGCTACGGCTTTATTGGGCGACACCGACGTACTAATTTTCGATGAGCCGGCAAATGGATTGGACCCGTTGGGCATCGAGAGTATATGGGCCCTTATCGGTCGATTGAATCGAGGGCAGGGTAAGACCATGCTCATCTCTAGTCATGATTTGGATGAGTTGGCATCGGTTGCAACAAGCTGCCTGTTTATTCATGACGGCGAACTGCTAAAAAAGGAATCGATGGACGTCATAAGGGATGAGGCGTCGTCCCTAAAAGAGTATTACAGGCGCTTGATGAAGGCGGTCTCGCTATGAAGCGGGCGATCCATCCCATAAAGGCGGACATGATGCGTTTGCACAGGATATTTCCGGCGAAGTTTGGTCTTGCGCTTATGCTGGCGTTCGGCCTTCTCTTTGGCATCTTTCTAAAAAACGGAACAACGTTGCTCGCCTTTGGCAATAGCGTTTTTGGGGAGGATATTGGCTTCTGCTGGAATGTAATCGATCCTTCTGCACCCGATGAGTCCCTTGTGCGCAGCGCTTTTGCCGGTACATCCCTGTTCGTCCCACTCATCGTTTGTCTGGTGCTTTTACAGGAGCATGGCTATAAAGAGGGGTACCGAATTTCTTCAGCAAGAGGTCTCGCCCGTTTTAATGGGGCTATGGCACATGTACTTTCGTCTGCTTCGATAATTGGCGCAGCATATAGTGTGCTTTGCCTTCTTCTGTTTGCAATAGCCATAATACGTTGTGGGCAAAGCTGTACGCACGACATGCTGGCTGCATTTTTGCCTGCGATGATAATCAACGCCGTATTGGTGATATCGGTTGCGTTGGAGACGGTGACCATCTATCGGATTACAGGCAGCGCTGTATTGAGCGGGGCTGCGATAATTATTGGATTTGTCATGAGCTTGACGCTCTACGGAACTTACCTTCAGACGCCCATACCGTCCTTGCGATGGATCTTCTTTCTTCCGGGGCCGTACCTTGGAGTCGGATGTGCCCTTGGGTATAGCGATATGGGGCAGCTGACGCTTCTGGGGTATGGCGCGGCAGCCAGCTGTCTATCGGTATTGATTTACGCTCTCGTGAGCTTTCGTGCTGGGGGTGTGCTCAATGGATCGTCAGACTAGAAGATTCCTTCATTCAGAATTGAAGCATGTGAGCAAATGGACGTACGCCTTAATCCTGGTAATTTATGCGTGCATGGTGGTATTGCAGCTTAATTCTTTCCCGATGTGGTTCTGTAGCCTCCGTGAGAACAGTTTCTTAGGCTTTTTCCCAGACCCGACGCTTCTGCTGTCGGCAGAGGATGTCCTTCTATTTGGTAATGCAGAGGTTTTTCGCGGTCTGCTGTTCAACGTAGCCCCGTTGGCTCATGCATTGTTCTTTCCGTTCATCGCGGCTTGCATTGTGCCGCGCTTTGTCAGTTCGGGCTTTATTGAGGAACCGTGGGGGTTGTCGGAGGCTCGGGGAGGGAAGCGTGTGTGCGCTATCGTTGCGCGAGTGGTGCTGTCTTCCTTTGCCCTTTTGGGCGCGTTTATCCTGTCGAGTGTCGTTTTGTACTGTCTTAACTGCGCGATCGTTTTGTATGCTCAGCAGTATTTCAACCTGCATGTATTTTGCTATCGACTTGTTCTTGCTGCCGCTGCCTGCCTTGCATACGTTGTTTCTTGCGTAATTGTTGTTTCCTATTTTGGGTCCGGCTTCGGTCCGATTGGCATGCTGTTGCTTGTCAACGTCGTGGCGATCTACATACAGCTCGGGGCCAATTCCATGCTTCCGCTTCCAGCCTCGATGCTCATGTGGATTTGTGGCGTGACCCCGTTGGGGAATAGTCAATGCATTTCGATTCTAATTGACTGCCTAATAAACGTAGCAAGCGTTTTTGCCATCTGCTTTACCGTCGACCGATTACGGTCGAGATTTCTTTGAGTGTTTGTGAGGGATAATCATACCGAGCATACCAAATACAGGGGGGGGCGGGCACCGTGGCTGGTGTCCGCCCCCCCCTGGCTTAGGAGGCTTTAACCCGTGTGGCTTGCGAGCTAGCGGGCCTGCTTTACCTTGGCCGCTGCCTCGACAAACGACTTCCACAGGTTAAAGTCGGTCTCGAGTGTCTGCCAGGTGTACTCGGGATGCCATTGCACGCCCAAGCAGAAAGGCTGGCCTTCGACCTCGATGCACTCGGGAACGCCGTCGGTTGCCTTGGCGACCAAGCGCGTGCTTTTACCCAGACGATCGACGCAGCAGTGGTGTGCGGAGTTGGTTTGGATCAGCCTGTGTCCGCCAACCGCGTGGTCGAGCAGCGAGCCCGGCACGACCTCGACGGGATGCACAGGGTCGTTGAGCACGTGGGTATGGCGCCACTGCGTGTGGCCCTCGCGAGCGCCCAGACTCGGCACGTCCATGCACAGGGTGCCGCCAGTGGCGACGTTGAGCAACTGCGTGCCGCGGCAGGTGGTAAAGAGCGGCTTTTTGGCACGGAGCACCTCGCCGACCAGCTTGAACTCAAAGCTATCGCGGATCTCGCAGCAGAGGGTGGGGTCGTAGGGTCGATCATCGCCCCAGCGTTTGGGGTTGACGTCCGGGCCGCCGGGAATAGCGATACCGTCGGCGATATCGACGTAATGACGGATAACCTCAATGTCCTCGGTGATGGAC
>CABSMB010000061.1 GCA_902478705.1 uncultured Collinsella sp.
ATCGTCAAGAGCGCCATGGCCGCCGAGCGTGACGGTGCCGCCGCCTACGCTGCTGCCCTGAACGCCAAGGGCGTCGTGACCAGCATCGGTCACTCCGACGCCACCTACGATGAGTGTGTCGCTGCCATCAACGCCGGTGCCAGCTGCTTTACGCACACCTACAACGGCCAGCGCGGCCTGCACCATCGCGAGCCCGGTGTCGTGGGTGCCGCTATGACCACCCCCGAGACGTACGCCGAGATCATCTGCGACGGCAAGCACGTGAACCCTGCCGCCATCAAGGCGCTGCTGCAGGCCAAGGGCTGGCAGCACACGGTGCTTATCACCGATTGCCTGGGCTGCGGCGGCATGCCCGAGGGCAGCTACACCAGCGGCGGCATGGACGTCATCATGAAGGACAACCTGTGCTGGCTCGCCGACGGCAAGAGCATCGCCGGTTCGGTGCTCACGCTTGCCCAGGGCGTCAAGAACATCGTCGACTGGGGCATCGCCAGCGCCGATATCGCCATTCGCATGGCGACCGAGGTGCCGGCTCGCTCCGCGCATATCGAGGATAAGTGCGGCAGCATCATGCCGGGTCGCGACGCCGACTTTGTCGTGTTCGACCACGAGCTCACCCTCGTTGAGACCTACGTTGGCGGCCAGAGCGTCGGCAACGCATTTACCGAGTAGCGACAGAAAAAGACGGCGGGCCCGAATTTGCTCGGACCCGCCGTATGGGTTAACGCTCAAAAGCACCTTTACAGTTACAGCTTGTTAGCGATCTTCTTTGCCGTGCGCTTAACGCCGGCCACCAGACCTCCCGCAGGATGCTCTTTTTCGTATGCCAGACGCTTCTCGCGCTTGGCATACTCTTCGACGATGATGTCGCCGTACTCATCTTCGATCTTATCGAAGAAATCGACAGCGCCCTTAATTTCCTCGGCGGTCGGGTGTCCCTTCTGAACGCCGCCCGTGAGTTTGAACGGGCCCCACGTATCAAAGCCGGTGCAACCGTAGACACCCATAAAGATCGCCTGCCTCATGCGGCAGATGCCATCGATATCCTTGCCGTACCACTTGTTTTTGCCGCCGTAGGTCATCAGGCCAAACACCTTGTCCTGCGGTTGCAGCACGTTGGTGAGCACACGTGCCATGTCCTTGTCGATCTCGGAGTAATAGATGCCCGTGGCGACGCCGATCAGATGGTATTCGTGCAGGTCGGGGTACTCGTTTTTACCGAGTGCCTTTACGTCGAGGGTATCGATTTCGGGATGTGCCTCGACAATGGCGTCCACGAGCTTTTTCGTGTTGCCGTGGTGGCGCGAGGCGTAGAGGATGATGGTTCGCATAAGAAGGCCTTTCAGCTGTAATGAAGTCAATGTCAATATGGTACCCCGTTGGATAGCTGGGATACCGGACACATCGATGAACGCGCGGGTTTGTTCTATGGCTAGGACTGAGATGGTTGCTTGCGAGTAAAGGGCAGTTGTTCGAAAGGATGGACAATGGAATACGCTCTTTCCAACGATTCGATTTCTATTAAGGTTTCCACGGCTGGCGGCTCGTTCACCTCAATCGAGAGTGACGGTCGCGAGTATCTGTGGCAGGGCGACCCTGTCGTGTGGTCCGGTCAGGCACCGATCTGCTTCCCGATTTGCGGAGGCCTGCGCGATGGCAATGCCATGACGTTTGCCGGACATCACGTGAAGCTCGCCCGTCACGGATTTGCGCGCAAGCAGGAGTGGAAGCTGCTGAGCCAAAGCGATAGCGAACTGGCGATGTGCCTGGCTTCGGAGGATAACGCCGCATTGCTGAGCGATTATCCGTATCCGTTTAAGCTCGTTGCCCGCTACACGCTCGAGGGCGCTGCCGTGCGTGTTTCCTATGAGGTGACCAACGAGGGCACCGAGGACATGCCGTTCTTTATTGGCGGTCATCCCGGCTTTAGGTGCCCGCTCGACGAGGGCGAGGCCTATACGGACTACGAGCTGCGTTTTGAGAAGGACGAGGCCGCGGAGCTTTGCACCGCCGTTCCCTCGACCGGTTTGATCGACGTGGACAGGCGCTCCAAGAATCCCATGATGGGAAAGACCCTGCCGCTGTCGCACGAACTCTTTGATTTTGCGGAGACGATCTTTGACGTGCTCGAGAGCCGTCAGGTCACGCTTTCCAAGAAGGACGAGGACAAGGGCGTCCGCCTGAGCTTTGAGGGCTTCCCGTACCTCATCGTGTGGAGCAAGCCCGAGGGCGATTTTGTGGCTGTTGAGCCTTGGGGCGGCCTTTCGACCTGCTCTGATGAGGATGACGTGCTTGAACACAAGCGCGGCTGCCTTGTCGCCAAGCCCAAGGAGACCGTCGTCCGTTCGTTCACGATTGAGATTCTGTAATTCCGTTTTGTCGACTCATATCGCGAGGCATAAGGAGCCTGCGAGATAAGGAGCTAGAAATGATCCTCACCGTTACGATGAACCCGTCCGTCGATACGCGCTATCAGCTCGACGAGCTCGTCATCGACGACGTCAACCGCGTGACGCCCGAAAAGACCGCCGGCGGCAAGGGCCTCAACGTGGCTCGTGTCCTGGGCCAGTTGGGCGATGACGTGGTTGCTACCGGTCTGCTTGGCGGTCACATGGGCGCCTACATGGCCGAGCTCATGGATGCCAACGGCATCAACAACGACTTTGTGCCCATCAAGGGCGAGACCCGTATTTGCCTCAACATCCTCCACGCCGGCAATCAGACTGAGCTGCTCGAGAGCGGCCCGACGATTGCCCCCGAGGAGCTCGATGCCTTCACCGCCAAGTTCACTGAGCTTGCGAGCAAGGCCGATGTCGTCACTATCTCGGGCTCGCTGCCCCGCGGTGTCGAGGCTGACTACTATGCCAAGATTACGGGTATTGCCGAGAACGCTGGCGCCAAGGTGCTGCTCGATACCTCGGGCGCTTCGCTCGAGGCCGCTCTCAAGTCCGAGGTTAAACCCGAGCTGGTCAAGCCTAACCTGACCGAGATCAACGGCCTTCTGGGCACGAGCTTTACCACTGACGATGTGGACGAGCTTCGCGCGGCGCTCGCCTCTGACGCCCGCTTCTCCGATATCCCCTGGGTCGTCGTGTCCATGGGCGCCGCCGGCTCCGTGGGCTTCCACAACGGCCGTGCATTCCGCGCCAAGACGCCCGATATTCCCGCCGTTAATGCTACGGGCTCCGGCGACTCCACCATCGCCGGCTTCGCGCATGCCATCGCTGCCGGCGCGGACGACGAGACGGTGCTGCGTACCGCCAACACCTGCGGCAAGCTCAATGCCATGGATCCCATGACCGGCCATTTGGTCATGGACCGTTGGGACGAGGTTTACAACGGCGTTGTCGTAACCGAGCTGTAAGAGTTTGGATCGCGCCTCGGTATTGCTTGTCTGCTTATTGGTCCGAGTCGACGACAAGTGCGGTAGCATTATGCCGGGGCGCGACGCCGACTTTGTCGTGTTCAATCCCGACCTTACCCTGGTCGAGACGTATGTGGGCGGCGACAGCGTCGGTAACGCGTTTACCGAGTAGCCGCCAAAGGGACGATCCGAGAGGGGATTTAGATGATTTACGGTGCACTGGGCGATATCGAGGAATACCGCGGCATGCTCAAGGGCCTCGACGTGCTGATCGATTGGCTCGAGGAGAACGATCCGGCGGAGCTCGAGGTCGGCAGCCATCCGATTCTGGGCGACAAGGTCTTTGCGAACGTCATGGCCCCCACGACGCGTCCCGAGGCCGACGCTCACTATGAGACGCATCAGCGCTATCACGATCTGCAGATTGACGTAGAGGGTCGCGAGGCCTTTAAGGTCGCCACGGGCAGCCTGACGCTGGTCCAGGAGTTTGACGAGAAGGACGACTACGATCTGGTCGATTCCGACGCCTCGATCGCCGGCGATCTGGCCGATGACAAGTTCGCTCTGTTTGTTGCCGGCGAGCCCCATATGCCGACGCTCGAGTTCCCGGGCGATGGCGCGCAGCCGGTCAAGAAGATCTGCTTTAAGCTGCTTGCCGACGCCTACTGGGAGGAGTAGCGCGCCGCTCGGCTGAGCTGTGTGTTAGCGCGATTTTCTTGATGAGGTCGCGCATGAGCCCCGTTGATTGTGGTTTCCGCTTGGGAAGCCGCGGTTGGCGGGGCTTTTGTTTTTGAGCAGTGGAGTTGCCTATGGCGCGGCGCTTGCATTGGCGATGCGCTCAAGAAAATCGGCAACAAAAAAGCCGCCCGAAGGCGGCTATCTTGTGCAATGGAGCCAGCGACCGGGCTCGAACCGGTGACCCCCGCTTTACGAGAGCGGTGCTCTACCAACTGAGCTACGCTGGCGGCCATGTGGTGACGCAACTGAGGCGTCAACGGCTGTCTATGATACGGGACATCGCAAATCCGCGCAAGTGTTCTGTTGAGTTTTCTCACTTTAAATGCACTAATATTGGAGACGCGATGGTTTGCTCTTACGGGCCTCGAACAGAATGGGGCAGCGATGGCTCAACCCAAGATTTTCCTTACGCGAATCGATGACCGCTTTATCTATGGGCAGGATGTCGAGCTGTGGAACGAGGCTGTGGGCAGCAATCTCGTCCTGATCGTCAATGATGAGATTGCGGCGGATTCGCGCAAGTGGGCACCCATGAGGGTGGCGGCGCCCGATGGTGTCTGGACACGGTTCTTCTCAGTGCAAAGGACGATTGACGTCATACATGCTGCAACGCCGCGCCAATGGATCCTGATCATGGTAGCGTCGCCTGCGGACGCCCTGGCGCTGGTTAAGGGCGGCGTGCCCATCACCAAGATCAGCATTGGTCACATGCAGGCAGGGGAGGGTAAACGCCCCGTTACACCCGCAGTTGCCGTAGACGACGCAGACGTCGCCGCCCTTAAAGAGCTGCAAGAACTCGGTATAGAGCTAGAAATTCGCTACCTCCCCAACTCCAACCCCGACCCCATCGACAATCTGCTCAACTGATCCCTCATACAGTGACAGCGAAATTGAGCCCAAGGGATGAAAAAGCGCCCGTCGGCGGTGGTGCCGGCGGGCGCTGCTGTGCGATATGTTGCGTAGTGGGCTTAGTGCCTCATGAAGTGATACTCGATCACATTGCTGTAGGGGTGACCCGGGCCCACAATGCCCTGGGGGAACAGCACATGGTGCGGCGTGTCGGGGTACATCTCGGCTTCGAGGGCAAAGCCGGCGCCCCAGCCATAGTTGGCGTCGTCCTTGGCATGCTCGTCGCCCAGCCAGTTGCCGGTGTAGAGCTGCACGCCCGGGGCGGTGGTGTAGTAATCCATCTCGCGACCGGTCCACATCTCCTCGACGTGCAAGGCGCGACGCAGGTTGCGGCCGTACTGGTAGCCACCGATGCACAGGCAGTGGTCGTAGCCACGGGCCTGCTTAATCTGCGGATCGTCGGCTTCCATACCAGGTGCAACGGGGCGCAGCTCGCGGAAGTCAAACGGCGTGCCCTCGACCGGAGCAATCTCGCCGGTGGGGATGTTCTGCTCGTTAATGGGCAGGTAGTGGGCAGCGTTGGCCACAAAGAAGTGCTCGCAGTCCATACCGGCGTTATGGCCGGCAAGGTTAAAGTACGTGTGGTTGGTCATGGACGCGTAGGTGGCGCGGTCGCTCTCGCAGCTGTACTCGATGCGGAAGCGTCCCGTCGGCGTCACGGTAAACACGGCCGTAAACGTGCGGTTGCCAGGAAGGCCCAGCTCGCCATCCTCAAGCGAGGTGGTCATGCGCACGGCGTTATGGACCTCGTCGAGTTCAACATCCCACACGCGCTTGTGCAGGCCATGCTCAAGATCGCTGTGCAGGTTGTTGGTGCCCTCGTTGGCCGGCATGTGCCAATCCGTGCCGTCGATGGTGATCGTGGCGCCTGCGGTGCGGTTGGCCACGGGGCCAATGGTTGCGCCAAAGCAGGCGGGGTTATCAAAGTAATCCTCGAGCTTATCGAAACCCAGCACCACATCGCGCACGTTGCCGGGAATGTCGGGCACGTCGATACCAAGCACGGTAGCGCCATAGTCCATAATGCGAACGCAGATCTCGGGCCCGTTGAGGGTGTAGCGATGAACGGGGGTGCCGCACGGCGCGGTGCCGAAAAGCTCGGAAGTGATCATTTGGTTCCTAACATCGAGGTATTCCGGACAAACTGTAGCGCGAACAGGCGAGATTATCACTACACCCCACTAAAGCAGGGGGTAATTTTCTCAAAAAAAGTAATGAAGGCGCAGTTGAAGCGTTCATTTTTGGTGCGCGCGAATCTGATACAATTTGTTCGTTACTGTTTGAATTGATGTATGCGTGGAATGTCGAGGGCTCATCGTGATTAAGGCAGAGCGACAGGATAGGGTTCGTCAGCTGCTCGAGGAGCAGGGAACGGTCTCGGTCAAGGAGATCTCGGACGCGCTGGGCGTCTCGGACATGACGATCCGTCGCGACCTTGAGGAGCTCGCGAGCCTGGGCGAGATCGAGCGCGTGCACGGCGGTGCCCGTAGCGCGCAGGGTCGCCCCCATGCGATGCTGCGTCACGAGTACTCTCATAGCGAAAAGCGGTCCAAGCACGCTGAGGAAAAGCTGCAGATCGCGCGCCGTGCCGTGGAGCTCATCGAGGAAGGCTCGACCATCTTTTTGGGTACGGGCACCACGGTTGAACAGATGGCCTCGATGCTGCCGGCGTTTCGCCTGCGTATTGTGACTAACTCGCTTTCGGTTTTTAACCTGCTCGAGGAGCGCGAGGACTGCGATCTGTGTCTCGTGGGCGGCATGTACCGTCGCCGTACCGCTGCTTTTGTGGGCCCCACGGCCGAGGACACCCTGCGCGCGCTGGGGATCGATGCAGCCTTTATCGGCGCGAACGGCATCCTGGACGGCGACGTGTCCACGTCCAACATGGACGAGGGCCGCATTCAGCAGCTCGCCTTTAGCAAGGCCGATTCTCGCTATCTGATCGCCGACTCCAGCAAGATCGGCAAACGCGACTTCTACACCTTCTGCCGTCTGGACAACCTGGACGCTGTAGTATGCGAGCCGAGCATCTTGGCAGAAGACCGCGCCGCCATCGAAGAACATACGCAGGTCATCTGCTAGCTAGCGAGGCAGGCGATACTTCTGCCCCCTGCCGGTGCCTGTCTCT
>CABSMB010000062.1 GCA_902478705.1 uncultured Collinsella sp.
CTTGTACTGAGGCAGCACCAAAAAGAAGAAGTAGATGAACAGCAGACTCGGCACGCCGCGGAAGAAGTCGGTGAGCACACGGCAGGCCAGCTGCAGCGGCTTGATGTCGCTCGTGCGGCCGAGCATGAGGCCTAAGCCCAGCACCAGTGCGATGGCGCCGGCGGTGAGCGCGACTTTAACGGTGCCCTCAAAGCCGGCAAGCAGGAACTTCCAGGTGGTGAGGTGCGTAAAGAAATACCAGTAGTGGACCGAAAGCTGACCGGTCACATAAAAGCGCTGCAGTACCAGGACGGCGAGTGCGGCCACGGCAACAAGCGAGATGGCGGTGCCGATGCGAATCTTGGCGAGCATCTTGGGGCCGGGAGCCTCGTAGAGCGCATCGCGCATGGTAAGTGCAGGGGCGGAATGCTTGTTCATCGGAGGATCCTCACCTTCTTATCGATATAGTTGCCAATGTGGCTCACCACAAAGGCCGTGCCCAGGTAGCCGAGCGCCGAGATAAAGAACGCGGCGACGCCGCCGAGCGAGCGCGTGTTAATGTAGCTCACCACGCCGGTGAGCTCCTGCGGCTTAAGCGGCACCTGGCTGCCGAGCGCAGTGGTGAGCATGACGGCGATAAAGAGGTTGGTCATGGGCAGCACGCTCGAGCGCAGCGCCTGCGGAATCACGATCTTGGCGAGGATGCGGTTAAAGCTCATGCCCAGCGAGCGGGCGGCTTCCACCTGGCCAACGCCGACGGTGTTGATGCCGCTCATAAAGTTCTCGGAGCCAAAGGCCGAGCCCAAAAGGACCGTGGCGACGATAACGCAGGTGCGGTAGGGCAGGACGACCTTGAGCGGTGGCAGCGCGTAGACGACGATGATAAGCAGCGCGATGCCAGGGATGTTACGGAAGACCTGGACATACAGGTCGCCAAAGACGCGCAGCGGCTTGAGCGGCGACACGCGCATCACGGTGACGGCGACGGCCAGCAACATGGCGATGGCAAACGATTCGAGCGTCATGCCCCAGGTTGCTAGCAGCGCGTCGATATAGTTCTGGCCATAGAGCGACCAGAGTTCGGAGAGACTCATGCGGACCTCCCGCCGATAAGGAAAGGGGCTCCCGTGTGTACGGAAGCCCCGACAACTCAGTGAGGAAACAGTTTACCGCAATAAAGCGCACCATGCGTTTCCATATGGTTTCGTTGCGGCCGTTACCAGGCTCGCTGCCTAGGCGCCGATCTCGGGCAGCTCGGGAACGTTGGTGTCGCCCGTACGGTCGCCGATGCAGATCTGCCACAGCTCAGTCCAGGTGCCGTCGTCCTCGATCTTCTTAAGGAAGTCGTTGACAAAGGCGACGCCGTCGGAATCGAGCGGCAGACCGATGCCATAGGGCTCCTTGCTGCCGAAGGGCTTGCCGGCGATCTTGTACTTACCGGGCTCGCGGACCAGGGCGCTCTGCTGCATGTTGTTATCGATGACGTAGGCGTCAACGCGGCCCTGCTGGAGTGCCTGGCGGGCCTCCTCGTCGGTCTTGAACTCCTGCTGGCTGGCCTTGGGGGCGAACTCCTCCAGGATAGCGGGGCCGTTGGAGCCGGACTGGACGGCGACGTTCTTGTCGGCCAGGTCGTCGACGCTCTTGATGTCGTCGTTATCGGCGAGCACCAGGATGGCTTGCTGGGTGTAGTAGTAGGGACCGGCAAAGGAGACGAGCTTCTTGCGCTCGTCGGTGATGGTGTAGGTGGCAAAGACGGCGTCGACCTGGCCGTTCTGCAGGACGGACTCGCGCGTGTCCGAGGTCACCTGGGTGATCTCGACCTTGTTCTCGCCCAGAATGTAGTTGGACAGGAGCTGTGCGATACCGGCATCGAAGCCACGGGTCTGACCGTCTTTTTCGTTGAGGAGGGAGAAAAGCGTGGAGGTCTGAACGCCACCGATCTTAAAGACGCCGGCGTCTTTGACGGCCGTCGCCCAGGTGCTGGCGGCGATGGCATCGTCATCGGCCTTGGGGCCGTCGTTGACGAGCTTGTCGAATGCCTTAGCGTCGAGCGTGGTGGAAGCCTCGGTATCCTCGGAGCTCTTGGAAGAGCCGGCGGCGGAACCCTTGTCGGCCTCGGCGCTGGTGTCGGAGCAGCCGGCAAGACCAAGGCCGGCGACGGTTGCGAAAGTGGCGGCAACGAAGCCGCGACGGTCGAGAACGACCTGCTGGGAGAGGTTCTTGCTCATGGTAGAACACCTTTCTCAATAAAATCCCTAGCGGTTGAGTAGAGTTATACCCTATCGCGCTCAAATAGGTCAACACGAAATAACTCAGAAACATACTGACCTTATGGGTTATTCTACCTACCAAAAAGGGACAGGTTTATTTTGGCAGGTTTTATCTGGGCAAACGCCGAATATTGCAGCTGAGATAGCGTTTTGCGGACGGCGTGGTCGCCCGCAGCGGTCGCTATAATGGCGGCAACGCGACACATATATAAGTAAGGAGATCGCGTATGAACAGTTATTCGTTTTTCGCACCGACCAAGGTGTTGTTTGGTGCGGGCAAGTTGAGCGAATTGGGTGCGCAGAAGCTGCCCGGCACCAAAGCGCTCATCGTTACGACCGGCGGCAACTCGGTCAAGCGCTTTGGATACTTAAGGCGCGTGGAGGCTGAGCTCGAACGCGCCGGCGTGGCGCACGAGCTGTTCGATCGCATTGAGCCTAACCCGCTGCGCGATACCGTCAACGCGGGTGGCTGGGTGGCGCGTACCCATGGCTGCGACTTTGTCCTGGCGCTCGGCGGCGGCTCGGTCATGGACGGCAGCAAGGGCATCTGCGCGGTGGCGACCAACCCGCATGCCGATACCGAGGGCAACGAGTGCCCCGGTGACATCTGGGACTTTGTGAATGGCGGCACTGCGCTCGGCCTGCCGATCCCCAACGATCCGCTGCCGCTTGTTTGCGTGACCACCACGGCGGGTACCGGCTCCGAGGTCGATGCAGGCGGTGTTCTGTCCTGCGAAGAAAATGATGAGAAGCTTCGCCTGGGCGATCCGCGCCTGTTCCCGGTGCTTTCGATCGTTGATCCCGAGCTCATGGTGAGCGTTCCGGCACGTCTGACCGCCTATCAGGGATTCGACGCCCTGTTCCATTGTGTTGAGTGCTACATCTCAAATACCAACACGCCCATGGGTGACATGGTTTGCCGCGAAGGCATTCGCCGTGCCGCCGCGGCACTGCCTACGTGCGTTAATAATGGCGATGACCTGGAGGCGCGCTCGAGCCTTGCGTTTGCTAACACGCTCGGCGGTTATGCTATGGATGCCTCGGGCACCACGGGCTCGCACGGTCTTGAACATGGCGTGAGCGCGCATCATCACGACCTACCGCACGGCGCCGGCCTCATTATGATTGCCCGTGCCTATCACACGTGGATGATCGATCACGGTGCCGCACCCGAGCGCTATATCGACATGGCGCGCCTGATGGGCAATGCCGCCGCGGATGATCCGCACGATTTTGTGATTGAGCTCACGCGCCTGATGGAGGCTTGCCATGTGGCAGACCTCGCCATGAGCGAGTGGGGGATTACGGTCGAAGAGCTGCCGGCCATCGCGCATAACGCTCTGACGACCAACGGCGTCCTGTTCAGCCACGACCCCGTGACGCTGACCGACCCCGACGTCGTCAAAATTCTCAAGAACAGCTACCGTTAGTTGCCTTGCTGCTTTGTCTCGATCTGTAACATCTGCAGCCGTTTTTGCCGAGTAACTGTTACAGATTGAGATTTTCTCTTCAGGGGAATTCGAATGTCTCGATCTGTAACAGTTAGACGGACAAAAGGTCTCTATCTGTTACAGATTGAGACAAAGGTCAGGGACTAAGACGTCTTGTCTCGATCTGTAACAGTTAGACGGGAATTCGGGCCCTAGATGTTACAGATTGAGACAAATGAGTTGGGAAAATAAAAACCTCCGCAGGGATGCTTCCCTTGCGGAGGTTTTCTTACTCGTTGAGTAGTCTCACGGCTTCGGCGGCCATGTTCTCGACCGTCATGCCGTTCTGCGCGAGCAGTTCGTTGGGGTCGTAGCGGTCGGGGAAACCCTTGGCGATGCCGAAGGTGCGCGTGCGCAACGGCGTGCAGGCCAGGTAGCACGCGACACGCTCGCCCCAGCCGCCGTCCAAGATGCCGTCCTCGAGGGTGACGACAACGCGATGCTCGGCGGCAAGGCTGTCGAGGAACTCACGGTCAAGCTCGGTTGCAAAGCGCGGGTTGACGAGCGTGGCCTCGATGCCGTACTCGGCAGTCAGACGGTTTGCCACGCGCTCGCCCAGCTCAAAGAAATCGCCAAGCGCGAGCACGGCAACGTCGCGGCCCTGACGCACAACGTCGTAGCGCGCGACGCCGTAATCGGTGTCCTCGGCGGGCGCCAAATCGGGGCGGCTAACCAGGCCAATGCCCGGTACGCGGATCGCCACGGGATGCTCGCGGTAGTCGAGCGACCAACTCAGCATGGACAGGTATTCCTCCATGCAGGCCGGCGCCAAGTAGTGCATGTTGGGAAGTCCGCCCAGCATGGAAATATCAAAGAACGAAAGGTGCGTCTCGGACGTGGTGCCAAAGATCGACGCGCCAAACACCAAGATGGTTGCGGGGGCATCGTTGAGGCACAGGTCGTGCCAGAGCTCGTCGTAGGCGCGCTGCAAAAACGTGCCGTACACACCAAAGACTGGCTTGGCGCCCGAGCGCGCAAGCGCGGTGGCAAAGGTCACGGCGTGCTCCTCGGCAATGCCCACGTCAACAAACTGCTTGCCTGCCGCGGCGCGAAGCTCGGGTGTAAAGCCCATGATGTAGGGCGTGGCGGCCGTGATGCCCACGACCTGCGGATCGCGCTCGATGGCAGCGCTCAGGGCCTCGCCCGTAATATCGGCATAGGTGCGCGGCGCAGGCTCGCTCGGATGACCCGGGCAGAGCTTGCGGCCGGTCGCCATGTCAAACGGACCCACGTGGTGCCAGCGCTCGGGGTCGCTCTGGGCCGGCTCAAAGCCCTTGCCCTTGGAGGTGGAGACGTGCAGTACGATGGGATGATCGATATTGCGCATTTCCTGCAGCGCGTCGACGAGGGCTAACACATCGTTACCGGCGTCCAGATAGCGGTAGTCGAGCCCCATCGCGCGGAAAACGTTGCGCTCACAGGTGCCGTTGCTGGCGCGCAGCTCGGCCAGATTGCGATAGAGGCCGCCGTGGTTCTCGGCGATGGACTGGTCGTTGTCATTGACGACGATGATCAGGTTGCTGTCGAGCTCGGCGGCGTTGTTAAAGCCCTCAAACGCCAGACCGCCCGAAAGCGAGCCGTCGCCAATAACAGTAATGACGTTATACGTGTCGCCCGCCAGGTCGCGCGCGTGGGCAAGGCCGCAGCCCAGGCTCACCGACGTGGAGGTATGGCCCATGGCAAACAGGTCGTGCTCGGACTCGTCGGGATTGGCAAAGCCAGAAGCCTCACCATAACGCTCCGGATCGATATAGGTGTACGCGCGCCCAGTCAGCGCCTTGTGGGCGTAGGTCTGGTGCGAAACGTCAAAGACAATCTTGTCGATGGGGGAGTTAAATACGCGATGAAGCGCAACCGTAAGCTCAACGACGCCCAAGTTGGGGGCAACGTGCCCGCCGACGGCAGCGGAGCTTTCGAGGATTGCCTGGCGGATCTCGCCGCAGAGCAGCGGAAGCTCGGCGCGGTCGAGAGCCTTGACGTCCTCGGGCGTTGTCGTTTGCGTAAGCAGCATCGTTGTGGGTTACTCCATGCGAATCGAGCACCGGCGCTCCCTCGGCCGGCACAATTGCACAAGACAGTCTCGCACATTTTGGCGTTTGATATGTGACGGCGGCGCGGTAATTCGCCAACTGGTGGGGCAAAACGTTTTGTCCGATGCCATACTGATGTGTTCCATGATGTTTTTATCGATTGTGCGCAGGCCGTGGCTTGTCGCCGTGAGTCGCTGGAAGGAGGCAGCATGTCCGATGTCGTTCGTGCCGAGAAAATCGCGTGCGAAGTAGACCATGCTGCCCGTCAGCTGGCACAGGCGGGCCGTCTGGATCTGATGCGCGAGTTTATCCAGCATGGCGATGTGACGGTGTATGCGCATGTGACCTCAGTGGCGCGGGCAAGTTTGTCCTTTGCCGAGCGCCTGGGCCGCGTCGGTGTCTCGGTCGACCGCGCCTCGTTGCTACGCGGGGCCCTGCTGCACGATTACTTTCTCTATGACTGGCACGATCCCGACCCAAGCCATCGGCTGCATGGCTTTCGCCACCCGTTTTTTGCCCTGGCACGTGCGGAGGAAGATTTTGAGCTGACGTCGCGCGAGCGGAATATCATCGTGCGGCATATGTTTCCGCTGGTGCCAGTGCCGCCGACGTGTCGTGAGGCTTGGATTGTATGCCTGGCAGATAAATGGTGCGCGCTGCGCGAGACGGTTGCCGGCCGTCTACCGCGCAAAGGCGGCGCGAACGATTCGAACGAGGGCTCGAACGAAAAGAGGAGAGGGTAGACGGTGGGAACCGCGATTGATATGGCATTTGACGGCGCGACGCTTGCCGCCTGTCCGCTCTCGGCGCTGGTGCTCTCGTTTGCCTTCTACGGTTTTTGCGGCTGGGCGTGGGAGTCGACAGTCTGCGCCATGCTCAATCACGGACGATTTGCTAACAGCGGATTTTTGCTGGGGCCGTGTTGTCCTATCTATGGTGTGGGCGGCATAGCCTGCTGGCTTTTGCTGCGCGGGATTCCGGATGCCTCGAGCCAGTTTGTCGCTGCAGCGCTCGTATGCAGCGTGATTGAGTACAGCGTGGGCGTGCTGTTGGAAAAAACAACGGGCGCTCGCTTTTGGGACTATTCGCATCTGCCGTTTAACCTGCACGGGCGCATCTGCCTGTACTGGGCCTGCGCGTTTGGCCTGGGTGCGTTGTGCATTTGCCGTTTAGTGGAGCCGGCATTGCTGGGGCTGCTTGGCCATCTGCCGGTGCTGATTGTGCGGCCTGTCTCTTATAC
>CABSMB010000063.1 GCA_902478705.1 uncultured Collinsella sp.
GGCGCAAGCAACGGCTTCATTCGCGGGCCGTTCATTACTGAGGGCGTGCTGCAGGCCATTTTGGGCTCGTTGCTTTCCATCGGCGTGCTGGAGCTGCTGCGTAACCTGATGGTTCCGCGTCTGCAGGAGAGCATCGGCTGGATGTCGTTTGCGCTGCCGATGCAGTACTACCTGGTGACCTACGCCGCGCTGATTTTGGTCGGCGTCATTATCGGTCTCTTTGGTTCCGCCATCGCCATGCGCCGCTATCTGCGCGTGTAGGTGTGCTTGGAATTCGTTCCTTCAACGGGTCGTCTCTTTTGGGGCGGCCCGTTTTTTGATCCCTAGGGGACGGTGGAATACGGATCATTGTGGCGCTGGTCTATCTATGTGACCCGCAATCCTGCCGTCCTCTAGGGATCATTTGGGTAGACTCTTGGGGTGTAAACGGCCATCGATAGTAAGGAGGCGCCATGGGGCGCAATAACAAGCATAAGCGTGGAGCTCGCAATAAGCGCGGGCCGGTGCGCAGCGAGCGTCGCCCGAGTCTGACCGGACGCGTGCAGCTCCATGAGCATAGCGCCTACGTTGTAACCGAAAACGGCGACTACAAGGTTATGGGCCGCGGCAAGCGCGAGATTATGGACGGCGATACCGTTGCCGTGAGCATTAAGAACAGCCCGCATGGCGAGCGACGCGCCGTAATCGAGGGCGTCGTCGAGCGTGCGGCCATTAGTGTGGTGGGCACGTACCAGACCGCCGGCCCGCTCGGGGTGATCGAGCCGCTTGATTCTCGCCTTAAGGCCGATTTCTTTATTCTGCCGGAGGACACCTCGGCGGAGCGCTTGGGCGTTCATCCGGGTGATGCGGTCGTCGCGCGCATCCTGACATATCCGACGCGCCTGGAATCGGGCACCGTGACGATTGAGCGCCGTATTGGCGGCGATGATGCGCCCGATTTGGGCGTTCAGTATGTGATGGCGCGCTATGGCTATACCGATACGTATGCCGAGGCCGCGCTAGCCGAGGCCGAGGCACTTTCGCTCGATGTGGCCTCGGCACTCAAGGACCCACTCCGCCGAGACCTGCGCGACCGCTTTGTCATTACGATTGACCCGGTCGACGCGCGCGACTTTGACGACGCCATCTCGCTGGAGCGCACGCCCGAGGGTGGCTACAAGCTGGGTGTCCATATTGCCGACGTTTCGCACTATGTTGCTTGGGACGGACATATCGATCTGGAAGCCCGCCATCGCACGACGTCGGTGTATCTTGCCGATCGCGTGTTGCCCATGTTGCCCGAGCGCCTGTCGAACGATTTGTGCTCGCTGCGTCCCGACGAGGATCGCTTGGCGTTTACCGTCGACATCGAGCTCGACGCACAGGGTCGCGTGCGCCATTACGATCCCTATCCCAGCGTGATCCGCTCGCGCGTGCGCATGGACTACGACGGCGCCGAGGCGCTGCTGGTGCGTGCCGGTGCGGTGGAGTATTCGGTGCTGGAGGGTGCCGCCGAGGATGTTGCCGCAGTTGAAGCCTCGCGCGAGGAAGCGCTCGAGCGCGGGCTTGCATGCGAGGAAACCGCTCGCGGCTATAACGTCGACTTGGGGGATTTCCTCGTAGCGGCCAACGAGCTCGCCGAGCTTCGCCGTCGTATTCGTCGCGCACGCGGTTCGGTCGACTTTGACACGGCCGAGATCCGTGCACTGTTGGACGAGGACGGCGTGCCCGTGCAGATTGTGGCCCGTGAGCGCTCGTGCGCCACGTCGTTGATTGAGGAAGCCATGCTGCTGGCCAACGAGTGCGTGGCGGAGTGGCTGGCCGACCGCGATATCGAGGCCTGCTATCGCGTGCACGACGATCCCAGTCCCGACAGCTTGCACGGTGCCGCCGTGGCGCTGGCACAGCTGGGCATCATCGATGACCGTCGCGCGGCAGGCATTGCTCTGGGAAGCCCCGACGAGCTGCAGGCGGCGGTTGATGCCGCAGCCGGTACGGCTAACGCGCCACTCGTCAACACGTTGCTGCTGCGCAGTATGCAGCGCGCACTGTACAAGCCGCGCAACGAGGGCCACTTTGCACTTGCCGCGCCGTGCTATTGCCACTTTACGAGTCCCATTCGCCGCTATCCCGACCTGGTAGTGCATCGCGTGCTCAAGTTGCAGCTGGCCTATGAGCAGCTGGGCGGCAAGGACGCCTTGGTGCGTACGCCGCGGCTGATCGGTAAGGGTCGCGAGTCTCTGCCGCGCATCCTGCCGCAAATCTGCCGCGCGTGCAGCGATGCCGAGCGTGCGGCCGACGCCGCCAGCCATGCGACGCAAAAGATCAAGATCGCCCAGTACTACGAGGACCGCCTGGGCGAGCGCTACGCCGGAACGATCTCGTGGGTCAGCAGCATGGGCCTCTTTGTGCGCCTGGATCTGACACAGGTTGAGGGTTTGGTTTCGATCAAGAGTCTGGGCAATGAGTGGTTCGAGTTTGATGAGGACGCGCTCACGCTCACGGGCGCCGACACGGGGACCCGCTATGAGCTGGGGCAGCGCGTGATCGTCGAGGTCTCGCGCGTCAACACCACGCGCGGGCACTTGGATTTCAGGCTTATTCATTAGTCGGAATTTGGTGATTGATAGAGAACGGGGCGGTCTTTTGGGGCCGCCTTTTTTGTGGCGGTTCAATCGTCTTGCCGCCCGCGCGCTTGCGTCTTCCGCCTGCTATAGGGGAGATAAAACCTACCAAAATAAACCTGTTCCTTTTTGGGAGGTCTACGAGAGAGCGGGGATGAGATGACAACGGTGTACGGGTATGCGCGGGTGAGCTCGCGTGATCAAAATCTGAATCGGCAGCTGGATGCGCTGGGCGCCTATGGCGTGGAACCGGCGAATATCTTTGCCGACCATGCGAGCGGCAAGGACTTCGATCGGCCGCGGTATCGCGAACTGCTGTGCGCGTTGGATTCCGGTGATGTGCTGGTGGTACTTTCCATTGATCGGCTGGGCCGTAACTACAGCGAGATCCTCGAGGAATGGCGGTGCATAACCAAAGAGCTCGGCGCCGCCATCGTGGTGCTGGACATGCCATTGCTCGACACGCGCGCCAGAGACTGTGGCGGGTCGGACGTGACGAGTGCATTGATTGCCGATATTGTTTTGCAGCTGCTGAGCTATGTGGCGCAGGTGGAGCGCGAGAACATCCACCGGCGCCAAGCCGAGGGCATTGCGGCGGCGCGAGCGCGCGGCGTGCGCTTTGGCCGGCCCCGTAAGCCCTGTCCTCCGCAATTCGAGCTGGTGCGCGATACCTACGAGGCGGGTGATATCACGCGGAGTCAGGCGGCAAAGCGACTAGGCGTGTGCGTGGGGACGTTCGATCGCTGGATGCGCGAGATGGAGTAGGGGCGCCACGGTCCTTTGGCGCCCCGATTCGAACATTTTGGATTTCGCTACGGCGACAACTGCATTTGGGGGTACACTCGCTGCTGCTCAAAAAATGACGGAGGTTAGCCCTTGGCGCGTGTGAAGGATATAGTCGGATGGATTTCGGTTGTCCTGCTGGTCGTGACGCTGGCAAGTATTTGGATACTGACGGAGCAAAACGTGGAGCAGACGTCGTCACTCAGCGAGTCCACCGCGCGTGCGGTGGAAGGGCGAAGCGCCAGCGTGCAGCCCGAGACTGCGGGGGAGACCCAGGCAGGGGATGCCGCCGGGGACGCGGATTCAACGACTGGCGCCGTTCATCCCGACCCGCTTGCGCCCGTTCGTCTGTGGATGGGTGCCAACATTCGTCGCGTCGCACATACCGTTGAGTTCTTCTTTGTAGGACTGTTTGCTTCGTTGGCGGCGGCATGCCTGGGCGAGTGCCTGCCATGCGCGCGATTCCGGTACGTACTCGCTCTGCTCTTTTGCGCCGTCTGCTCTGTCGGTGACCAAGTGCACAAGATCTTTGTTCCTGGTCGTCATTTCGACATGATCGACCTGGGCTTCGATGCCGTGGGTTACGTTGTCGCCATGCTGTTGGTGCTGTTGGCCGCCGCGCTGGTTCAGCGCGCGACCTGTCCCATTGGCGCCCATGCGAGGCGCCGTTAACAACCCTGTTACGAATAATGCGACCTCGTTGAATTATTTTGTGTCGCGCGTATTTCCGAGCGGTCGGATTTGAGGGGCGAGTGGTAGAACGCCCGCCCTTTGTGCGCCATGATGCGGCACAATGTACCGTAAAAGCTGTTTATATCCGGTACGAATCGTTCGTTGGTCTTTAATTCTTCTCAACGGAGGTGTTTGAGATGGCAAACGGATTGCTTTTAAGGCTTCGCGAGCGTGAGCTCAGCGCAAGTCCGGCGGAGCGCAATGTCATCGCATACGTGAGTGCTCATCCGCATGAGGTGGTCGGGCTGTCCGTCCGCGGTCTTGCCGATGCCACGTTCTCCTCGCCCTCGAGCATTTTGCGCTTTTGCAAGCGCTTGGGTTTTGCGGGCTACAAGGAGTTCCAGCGCGAACTGATTGCCGAACTTGCGCTCCTGGGCGACAGAAAGGACGTTGCCCTCGAGGACATCTCCGTAGATGACAGCGTCGAACGTATCGTGGGGAAGGTGATGAAGAGCAACGTGCGCACGATCGAGGCGACGGCGCGAACACTCGATTACACCGTTTTGGAACGATGTGCAGCCTATCTTAAGCGGGCGCGCATGGTCAATCTGTTCGGTATTGGTGCTTCTCGCTTGGTTGCGCACGATCTGGCACAAAAGCTCATGCGTGTCGACAAGGAATGCCATCTGTACGATGACTGGCACGACCAACTCTTGTGCGCCAAGAACATGCACGAAGGCGATATCGGCATTGCTTTTAGCTACTCGGGCTTAACGCAAGAAGTGCTGGACTGCACTGCCGAGGCCCAACGCCACAACTGTCCCGTTGTGGCCGTGACCAAGGTAGACGGATCGTCCAAGCTTGCCACCGTGGCCGATGCCGTGCTCGGCGTTGCTGCAAGCGAGCCCTTGGTCCGCAGCGGTGCCATGGCCTCGCGTATGGCCCAGCTTATGGTTGTCGATGCCCTCTACGCTGCTTACGTTGCGAGCGATTACGAACGGGCGACGCATGCCATCAAGCAAAACTACATCGAGAAACAGGAAAGATGAGGTGAACAAAATGCTTGATTTAACGAAATTCACGACAGAACAGCGAAATCAAAAGTCAATGGAACTCGACACGATGACATCGCTGCAAATCGTCACGACGATGAACGATGAGGACCTTCGCGCCGTCCAGTCGGTTACGAAAGTGTTGCCACAGGTTGCCACGGCAATCGACTGGGCTGCCGAGGCGCTCGAGCGCGGCGGTCGCGTCTTTTACATGGGCGCGGGCACTAGTGGTCGTTTGGGCGTGCTTGACGCTTCGGAGTGCCCGCCTACGTTTGGCGTATCGCCCGATCTGGTTGTCGGGCTCATTGCCGGGGGCGAGACGGCGTTTATCAAGGCTGTCGAAGGTGCCGAAGACAGCGAGGAGCTTGGCGCGAGCGACCTGCGGGAGCGTGGACTCTCGGACAAGGATCTTGTCGTTGGCCTGGCGGCAAGCGGTCGTACTCCCTATGTGGTGGGCGGCCTTGTGTACGCCAAGGCAACTGGGTGCAAGACCATTGCAATTGCCTGCAACCAAGGGTCGAAGATCGGGGAGAGCGCAGATCTTGCCATTGAGCCCGTGCCCGGTCCCGAGGTGCTGACCGGCTCAACGAGGCTCAAGGCGGGAACGGTCCAAAAGCTCATTCTCAACATGATTTCGACCGGTGCCATGGTCAAGATTGGCAAGGTGTACCAAAACCTGATGGTCGATGTGCAGCAGACGAACGAGAAGTTGGTGGTGCGCGGCCAGAACATCGTGATGGAAGCGACCGACTGCACGCGCGAGCGCGCTGTTCAGGCGCTTGCGGATGCCGGCGGCCACGTAAAAACCGCTATTGTCTCGGTACTATTGGACTGCGATGCCGAGCAGGCTGCGGTAGCTCTTGAACGGGCGCACGGCCATGTCCGTACTGCGGTGAGTGGCCATGAGAAGAGCAATGCCGATGTCCAATAGGTGCACGGCGTGAGCTGATATGACATCTAGACGAGATACCCAATACAAGGAGGAGTTATGACGAACAAAGAGCTGGCTCAAAAGCTGCTGGACCTTTTGGGCGGTAAAGACAACGTGCTCGCAAACGCGGCGTGCATGACGCGCCTGCGCGTGACCGTCAAAGACACGGGCAACGTCGACACGGAGGGTATTAAGGCGCTCGACGGCGTGATGGGCCTGGTTGAGGATGACACGATGCAGATCGTGCTGGGTCCGGGCAAGGTGAATAAGGTGCTCGAGGAGTTCTCCAAGCTCACCGGCCTTGCGAAAGGCGTTGCCGACGAGAGTGTGGTTGACGCTGCGGCCACAAACAAGGCCGCGCAGAAGGCCAAGTACGAGTCCAAGCCGGTTCAGGCCTTCCTCAAGAAGATTTCCAATGTCTTTGTTGCCCTGCTTCCCGGCATTATTGCGGCTGGTCTTATCAACGGTATCTGCAACGTCATTAACGTCTCGACGGCAGGCGCGCTTGCAGGCGAGTGGTGGTACCAGGGCATTCGTTCCATGGGCTGGGCCCTGTTTGCCTATCTGCCCATCTTGGTGGGCTATAACGCGGCACGTGAGTTTGGCGGCTCCGCTGCGCTGGGCGGCATCGCCGGCATGATGTGCATCGCTAACAGTGCTATGCCTCTGCTCGCGCCTGGCGCCGCCGATCCCAGCACCGCTATTCTGCTGCCGCTCACCAATGCACAGTACAATCCCGCCGCGGGCGGCATGATCGCAGCTCTCATCGCAGGCGCATTTTTCGCCTGGATGGAGCGTCAGATTCGCAAGGTCATGCCCAACGCGCTCGATACGTTCCTGTCCCCGCTGCTGGTGCTCATCATCGGCGCCTTTGCTTTGATGCTTGTCATCCAGCCGGTTGGCGCTTGGCTGACGACCGCGATCTTTAGCGT
>CABSMB010000064.1 GCA_902478705.1 uncultured Collinsella sp.
GACAGAGCTAGCACAATGAGATTCGCAGGGTTGAGCAAGTCACTCATGCGCTCCCCTTTCCAAGTAGTCTTATCTAGATACCCCCATGGGGTGTTCCCATCTTAACCCAAAATCATGTCCGTTCGGTCAATTAGTTTCCCTACTCGAACTTTTTTGTTGATCATGGCTTACTTTCGTGTATAAGTTTTCCTAGGCTAACAGTTTTGGATCCGTAAGGGAGCACCGTGACTCGAACCATAGACATCCCAACGTTTCAGGCGGCAGTCGTACGCAACTGCTCCCCTACGCTCGCGGGCATCAAGCCGGCATCGCTCTTTACCTATCCCGGCACCTATGCCCACGGGAACGGCTCGTCCGCAACCGGGGCAATTGCAGAGCGCCGAGCTCGCCTGCTCAACGTTATCGCCCAGTGCAATCGCGAACTTGAGCCGCTCGGCATCCACCTGAGCGTTTTGGTCTGGCGGCCCTGCGGAGCGCTCGTGTACGTATACCGGCCCAAAAGCCTCGCCACTTACTTAGCGGACCCGCGCGCCAAGGCGGCGCTCGCCAAGGAGGGCTATGACACGAGCGACCTCTCGACATGCCTCGTACACCTGGCATCACGCATCACGCTCGCAAGCAATAACGCCGCGGAATGTGCTTGTGGCCAGGCTCGGTGCACGCTGGCCCAACAAGGCAGCTGCAGCAACGACTGTGTCTGCGACTTTCCGCACGAAATAGGCTATTTCCTCGGATACCCCTACGACGACGTGCGCGAGTTTATCGCCCAGCGCGGCGAGAACTACAAGGTCTTTGGGGCCTGGAAGGTCTACACGAATGTCGAGCAGGCGCTTGCGACGTTTGATGCCTACCGCGCCTGCACCCAATACCTCACCTTTGTCTATCAGCAGGGCTGCAGCCTGGCGCAACTTGCCCAGGCAACCCGATAGAACATACAAGCCGCGGCCACGCGCCGCACAACCGAAAGGACAGAACATGAGCAAGATCGCCGTCGTCTATTGGAGTGGCACGGGCAACACCGAGGCCATGGCAAATCTCGTCGCCGAGGGCGCCACGTCCGCCGGCGCCGAGGCCGAGATCATCCCCTGCGCCGACTTATCCGCAGATAAGGCAGCCGGCTACGACGCCTTCGCCTTCGGCTGCCCCGCCATGGGCTCCGAGGAGCTCGAGTACGATGAGTTCCAGCCCATGTGGGACGAGGTCAAAGAGACTCTCGGCGACAAGAAGGTCGTCCTCTTTGGCTCCTATTCGTGGGCCGAGGGCGAATGGATGGACAACTGGAAGGCCGATGCCGACGAGGCCGGCGTCAATGTGGTGGACTCCGTCATCTGCTACGACGCACCCGACGATGAGGGCGAGGCCGCTTGCCGCGCCCTCGGGGCCGAGCTGGCATAACGAGCCCGGGGCCTCCAAGAGAGCTCATATCGAAACGCATCCCTATCTCTACAAAAGAGCGGGGGCTGGATTCACGTCCAGCCCCCGCTCTTTGTAATGACAGTACTGTCAACCAGCTACGAGATATTGCCCAGGAACGCCTTGGTGCGCTCGCTCTTGGGATGGTCGAAGACCTCGCTCGGCGTACCCTCTTCCACGATAACGCCGCCGTCCATAAAGACGACGCGGTCGGCGACGTCGCGGGCAAAGCCCATCTCGTGCGTCACGACGATCATGGTCATACCATCACGCGCCAAGTCGCGCATGACACCCAGAACGTCACGGACCAGCTCGGGGTCGAGTGCCGAGGTGGCCTCGTCAAAGAGCATGACGTGCGGGTTCATCGACAGGGCGCGAGCAATGGCAACACGCTGCTGCTGGCCGCCCGAAAGCTGACTTGGCATAAAGTCGATGCGTTCGGCAAGACCGACCTTGGTCAGCTCCTCGACGGCAATCCTCTCGGCCTCTTCCTTGCTGCGCTTGAGCACCTTTTGCTGCGCGAGCATGACGTTCTTTTTGACTGACAGGTGCGGGAACAGATTGAACTGCTGGAACACCATACCCAGGTGCGTGCGCACCTTGTTAAGGTCAACGCCCTTGGCGCACACGTCCACGCCCTCAACGACAATCGAGCCGCTCGTGGGATGCTCCAGGCGATTGATGCAGCGAAGCATCGTCGACTTGCCCGAGCCCGAGGGACCCAGGACTACGACGACCTCGCCCTTATGCACATCCAGATCGATATCGCGCAGGACCACGTTATCGCCAAAGGCCTTCTGGAGGTTCTTGATGCTGACGACGACCTCGTTCGAGTTATTGATTTCGCTCATGATAGGACCTCCTTACAGACCGGCGATGTGATCGGCGGGCGTCGCGACAACCTGTCCGGCGCTCTTGGCGGGACGCTTCTTCTTAGTTTCGGCCGTACCCAAAAGCCTCGCCTCAAGACCGCTCACCAAACGAGCAAGCGGCAGGGTGATGACCAGATAGAACAGGGCAGCGACCACATACGGGGTGATAGAGCCCGTCGTGGCCACGATGGTGCGGGCGTTCATGACGATCTCGACCACGCCCACGGCCGCGAGCAGCGACGTATCCTTGTAAAGCAGGATGAACTCACTGGTCAGCGTAGGCAGGACATTGCGGAACGTCTGCGGGATCATGACGTAGAGCAACGTCTGGAACGCGTTCATGCCCAGCGAGCGAGCAGCCTCGTTTTGACCCTTGGGGATCGACTGAATACCGGCACGGAAGATCTCGCACAGGTACGCAGACGAGTTCATGGCCATGACGATAACGCCCAAGACGTAGTCGTCCACCTTGACGCCGGCAAGCGGCAGGCCAAAGAACGCGATATAGATCTGCAGGAACGCCGGCGTACCGCGAATGATATTCACGTAGATGCCGGCAAGACAGCGCAGGATGCGCGACTTGGAGATGCGCATGAGCGACAGGGCAAAGCCAAAGGGGATCGCCAGCGGAAACGCCACAAGCACGATCGAGAGCGACATAAGGAAGCCCTTAAAGACGATCGGCAGGCTGGACCAAAATGACCGGGTTCAAGAACAGGCGCAGGAACATATTGGAGTTCCAGGCCTCGACCCACGGCTGTTCCTTAAGATCGGCCAGGAAGTTATCGAAGGCCGTCACGCCCTTGATCTCGACGGAAGGAATCTTGGAAATCTTCTTGGTCGAACCGTCGGCGAGCGTATAGGTGCCGCTAAAGGCCTCGTCGCCGCCCTCGACGGGAAACGTCACGCCGTAGACCTCGACGCGAAAATAGCCGCCAGCCGGCGCCGTCTCGCCAAAGTCGATTTTGAGCGTCTGACCGTCCACCTTACACGCGGGCTTCATGGGCGTACGATCCATGAGGTCCTCGCCCGAGAGCATCGTCAATCGCGTGTCATCGGTACCAAACGTCGTACCGTCGACAAACGTCAGCGAAAGACCGCTCAGCTCCTCGTCGGCATCGGCCTGAACTTCCCAGGTAATGCGCGTCTCGGTGCCGCCGACCACAGCGCTGCCCGAACCGGTATTGGGTCGGGCGGTAATCTTTGCGGTCTCAAGCGCCTGGGCGGTCGTGGGCACGCAGGCCCCCGCGCATACCAGGGCGAGCGCCACAGCCAGGGCACAGGCCAGCTTTTGGAGCATCGAGGGCAGTGGAAAACGCTGCTCAGCGGCCCCTTTGTTCAGTCGAGACAAGGTGGCTCCTATCGTAGAAGTTGCCGGCAAAAACGAGACGGATACGCTCTCCGTCAAGAGAAGCGCAAAGGCCCTCTCCGCCAAAACGGAAAGGGCCCGCGCGCAATCAAGTAGCTATTTTACTTGATATTGTACTTAGCCATGAGGGCGTCGACGGTACCGTCGTCGGTCAGGTCCTTGATGGCCTGGTTGATGTCGTCCTTGAGCTTGGTGTTGCCCTGGTTGATGGCGATGGCGTACTCCTCGCCGGTGCTGATCTGCTTGATGGTCTGGCAGGTGTTGAACTGCTCGGCGGTCAGCTGGCTGGCAACGGAGCGGTTGGTGACTACGGCGTCGCCCTTATCAGACTGCAGGGCACTGAAGCACTCGGTAGCGTCCTTGTAGGGGACGATCTTGGCCTTGGGGAAGTTCTCCTGGGCAAAGGCCTCGGCGGTCGAGCCAGACTGGACGATGATGGTAGCGTCGGCGCTGTTGAGCTTATCGCTGTAGTTGTCGGCCGTGATGTCGGTGTTATCGACCTTGGTCACGATAGCCTGATCGTCCATGTAGTAGGAATCGGAGAAAGTGACTTCCTTCTCACGCTCGGGCGTGTCAGTGATAGCCGCGATGGCGACGTCGTACTTGGCGCCCGAAGCAACGCCGGGGACGAGCGTGTCGAAGTCGTTGTTGACGTACTCGACATCCAGGCCCAGCTTGTCGCCGATAGCCTTGATAAGCTCAAGGTCAAAGCCCTGATAATCGCCGTTGTCATCCTTGTACTCAAACGGAGCGTACTCGGCAGAGGTGCCGACGGTCAGTGTACCGTCCTTGACGAGCGCGTACTCCTTGGAGCCGTCGACCTTCTCGACCTTAGCGTCGTCAGAGCTGCTGGAACCGGCATCAGAACCAGAGGTGGCGTTGGACGAGCCGCAGCCCGTCAGTGCGAGGGCGAGCGCCATGGCGCCCGTGGCGGCAAATGCGCCAAGCTTCTTGAGCTTCATAATCAGTCTCCTTCCGGTGACCCCGTTTGATTCAGAGGTCTGCAAAAACTGTTGGATATTATGCACCCGTAAGTGCGAATCTGCAATTAGAAAACTGATTGAAACAAACCCATAACGTGAATGGAACACTCCACTTTGTGACAGTCATTACTGCTGCAACGACCTTAACAGTTTGATTTCAGCTGCATAACCTGCAAGTTCGTTCGGTGTCTCCAAAATGAATGGCAATACGCGCAAGCGGCTATTCGATACAATATTCTGCATAACCTGCATACCGCCGCCAAACTCTTCACTACCCAGATAACCCTTACCGATGCACTCGTGGCGGTCCTTATGGGCGCCGCAGGGGTTCTTGGAGTCTGTCTCTCATTGATATGCACGGCGCGCAGGCGCTCGATACCCACCACACGATCGAATTCGTCGAGCACACCATCAAGATCGTGGACGATGTCATAACCGGCGTCATTCACATGGCAGGTGTCCAGGCAAACGCCCAACTTGGCCGACAGCTCTGGACGCCTGGCAGCAGCACCCTCGATAATGCGCGCCAGCTCTTCAAAGCTACGGCCCACCTCGGTACCCTTTCCCGCCATGGTCTCGAGCAGCACCGTCGTCTGCTGCCCCTCAAACATCACCTGACACAAGGTGTCGACGATCATCTGAATGCCAGCATCAGTCCCCTGCCCCACATGTGCGCCGGGGTGGAAGTTGTAGTAGTTGCCGGGCAGCGCTTCCATGCGCCGCAGGTCCTCCGCCATGGCCTCCAGGGCAAACTCGCGCGCCCGCTCTTTGGCCGAGCAGGGGTTATAGGTATACGGGGCATGAGCCACGAGCGGGCCAAAGTCATTTTGCTCCATAAGCTCGCGCAGGGCCGCCACGTCATCCATGTCAAGATCTTTCGCCTTGCCGCCGCGCGGGTTGCGCGTAAAGAATGCAAAGGTATTGGCGCCAATGGATAGCGCCGTCTCCCCCATTGCCCGATAGCCCTTCGTCGTGGATAGGTGACACCCGATCGTCAGCATCTCCAGCTCCCCCTCATCAGTTGCGGTGAAATAGTTCCTGTTTGGCCCCTATTCTGCCGCAAACAGGAACTATTCCACCGCAACTTATAAAAGGGGCATCAGAGATGCGGGGCACCAAGCACCACGGTCGCAAGTGTCATGATCCCCTATGCGTCAGCGCCAAGTCCTAGAGGGCTAGACGGATTGCATCGATAATGCGCGCGCAACGCTGTGTGGCGGCAAGGGGCATGACGGGACTCTCGAGTTTCCCTGCCAGGATGAGCTGGGTCGCATGCTGGATTTCGCCGTAGAAATCATCGACCTCAAACGGGGCATTTATTTCGAGCATTCGCCCGTCGGAGTACTTCACATGGGCGAGCTCGGGGCGATGGAGGCGCTCGATCTCCAACGAGCCCCGCTCGCAGGCAATCGTTAAGCGGCTTTCATACGCTGCCTTGCCGTCGCACACCATATGAATGGGTATACCGCCGACACTCATATGAATCTCATCGGCCCAATCCACGCGGCCGCCCGATACGTCACGCCAGCGAACTTCACGGGACGAAACATCGCACGCACCCACAAGCAGTTCCTCAAACCACCCGACCGCATAGCAGCCCATGTCATATAGACAGCCACCCTGCAACGGATCGAGCAGATAACTCGAAGGGGGCTCACCATAATCGAGTTTTTGCACGCTTTCGATCGAGACGATACGGCCGAGCTCGCCCGACGCAAGCAAGCCCTTCACGCGAGTGCGCATCGGGCAAAACCGATTCTTCATCGCCTCCATAAACAGTACGCCGCGCTCACGGGAAACGGAGGCGATCGCATGAGCCTCTTCTTCATTCAAAACGGCCGGCTTTTCGCACAGTACGGCCTTTCCCGCGCGCAGTGCCCGACAGACCCAATGCGTATGCATGCCATGTGGAAGAGCCAAGTAGATTGCGTCGACATCGGGGGCGGCAATCAGCGCATCATAAGCCGCATCGCCGCTATCGTCAGCCGTGGCATAACTGTGCGCGGCATCAATCGAAAACGCCCTGCAAAACTCCTCAACATGCGAAGGAGTGCGACCGGCGGCAGCCACAAGCCGTGCCCTGTCCACCTCCTTGAGCGACGATGCAAATCGATGCGAAATGCGCCCAGCGCCCAAAACGCCCCAACGAACCTCACGTAAATCATCACATGAATCCCGATGGCCCACGACAGCCCCCTTCAGTTGCGGTGGAATAGTTCCTGTTTGGCCCCTATTCTGCCGCAAACAGGAACTATTCCACCGCAA
>CABSMB010000065.1 GCA_902478705.1 uncultured Collinsella sp.
ACTCGATCGCGTGGAATTTGACGTGAAGTGATGCCGGCGCGGGATGAGCGCTCGCACGGACGCAAGTTATGACGAGGCGCAGGCGCGATACGGACACGAGCAAATAGCGGGGTGCAGTTCACACCCGCGCCCCGCTCGCTTTTTTATTGCCGTGAATCAACTGTCCGAATCGACCTCGCCAGACTCCACCGTAAACGCCGGATCGGTGCTCACAAGATAAAATCGGGTCACCTTAGTATTTCTAATTAGGTAAATCTGCCCTTGATTGCGTCGGCGCGATATATATGCAACGTGAACCGTGCCGAATTCTTCGCCGTTTTCCTTCTTTAATACCAGGATATTGGGATCGTCCGTACGCTTAAACTGCCCGTCTGTGCAGATTCCGTCTTGGTCGACCAGCTGCCATCGACAGTTGTCCTCCTCAAGAAAAGCCAGGGTTTCCCGACTCGTTTTGTCATCCCGATAGTAACCATCAATGGCAAACCCTTCGGAAGCGCATTCCTGCATATAGGACGTTTCTCGGCTTATAGCAAACAGCCCTGTAGCGCCCAGGAGCACAGCCAGGCAGACCACTGCAAGGGCTATCGAAATAGCACGGCGACCCATGTTAGCCCAACCGACAGTTATTTAACGGAGCACGAAACATACCTGGAACCTCCGATATCAGGGGGAACGTCGCCAGCAGGCTGGCGACAACTATATGTATCTAACATCAAACCATATGGCTGCCACTCGCGGAGGGAGCATCGGCGAACGGCGTGTTTTCATACTCCATTGGTCAAACCTAACCGCGGCCCTACAGCTCGTACTTGTACACGCGATAGATGTACTTCTCGGCCTCCATCTCGTAGGTGGTGATGGCCAGACCGTACCGATCGCACTCGGTAAAGGTCTTGGCCTGGCCCGATGCCACGAGCATGCTGTTCGAATTGCCGACGCGCTGCGCGCTGTTGACGTAACCTGAAAACGGTACTGCGATCTGGTCCACAAGCTCGTAGGTGCGCGCCGTCTCGTCCACTGTAAAGATGCGCCCAAACGAATGCGTGCCCTCGTTGTAGTCGGTCACCACCGCGGCGCCCAGCTGGCCCCAGTCGAACTTGGGATAGCTTTCGGCCGCACCAAAGTTGTTGTCGTACAGCAGCACCTGGTAGCGACCGGTCGTTGCCGTGTCAGAACTCGACAGATACGTCACGCTGTGCTGGCCCGCGTTGAGCGAAAAATCGCCCTGGGCTTGCAGCAGCTTGTCCTCAAAGCCCGAGCCGGCCCATTGCCACTCCTTTCTATTTCTGGGTCCATCTTCTCACTGTTGGCGGCCGAAAATGATCCGTTTTCCTCCGTCCCCGAGGGATCATTTTTTAGTACTTGAAGAAGCCCTCGCCCGAGCTTTCGCCCAGCTTGCCTTCGTCGAGCATTTTCTTGAGGACGGATGCCATAGCCTTAAAGTTGTAGGGCATCATCATCTTTTTGAGCAGCGGGCTCACCAGGCCCGGGACCTTCTGATACTGCATGACGATGTTGTAGGCCGTCTGGATACCCACCGTGTCGAATACGCGGAACGGGCCCTTGGGGGCGCCGGTGCCGCGCGTCCACGCGAGGTCGATGCTCTTGGGGTCGCTGACGCCCGAGACATACAGGTCGAGGCCCGAGAGCAGCCACGGTACCAACATGGAGTTGAGCAGGTAGCCGTTCTTTTCCTTGTTGACGGGAAGTGCCAACATGCGAATGTCGTTGGCGAAGTCGACGAGCTCGTCGAAGTAGCGCTTGTCGGTCTGGTCCTGGGCCATGACCTCGGTCATGTTGTTCTTCCAGATAGAGTTGGCAAAGTGCAGCGACAGGTACTTCTCGGGGCGGCCGGTGTACTTGGCAAAGGTGCTCGGCAGCAGCGTAGAGGAGTTCGTTACGACGACGGTCTTTTGCGGGAGGACCGGGGCGAGCTTCTTGTAGAAGTCGATCTTTGCCTGGGTGTCCTCGGCCATAGATTCGATGACCAGGTCGGCGTCGGCCACCGCCTTGGCAAGATCGAGCTCCAGCTTGAGCGTGGAGTAAGCACGCTCAACGGCGGCGAGTGCCGCTTCCTTGTCGAAGGGCTGGTCGCTGTCGGCGATGCCGGCACACCACTCGCCCGTACCGTCCGCCATGCCCTCGATGGCAGCGATGTACTCCTCGCGAACATGGTCGATCTTGGGCTGGGTGCGGCCGATGCTGCCCTCGCTGCGCAGCCAAATCGTTACATCGAAGCCGCAGTAGGCAGCCTGAAAGGCAATCTGGCTTCCCAACACGCCGCCGCCGGCAACACAAACGGTCTTGTAGCTCATGGGACGGTCCTCTCTTACGTAATTCCATAGATGTGTATTTATTCAACCGTAAGGAGGACGCGCGCTGGGGGTGGGTTCTATAAACGGACGGTAATTTGCGGCGAACGGCAACACCTGTTCATTAACTCTCGATTTTGAGGGCATTTTTTGGCGCTGCTGAACCGCTGTTTTCGGAAGTGCGGGGAAAAATCGGGGTTCGCCGACCAGACCGGCTTTTTTTAAAACAAAACCGCAGGTCGCGAGAGTCTAAAAAGGCGGTGCGCTCGGGAGGTTCGCGTTTTTCCCCGCACTTCCGAAATTCGAGTGCATAGAAGGCTGCGACAAAACGATTTACGCAACATATGTCCAGCAAAAACGGGTGGTAGCCGGTACGGCTGCCACCCGTTTGCCTCATATCTAGCCCAAAGCAGGCCAGTTACTTCTTAATGCCGCGTCCCAGGCGCTCAGCGACCGACGCCACGGCACTCTCGTCGACCGAGCCGCAGCTCACGCAGCCATCGTGGGCACGCATCTGGCCGGTGACCTCGTCCATCGCGAGCGGCGCCACCTTCTCGAGCTTAAAGCCCTTGCCGGCGCGCATGTTTTCCTTGGCCACACTGATCATGAGCTTAATGCGGTTGAGCTGGTTGACCTCGGATGCACCGGGGTCGTAGTCCACCGCGACAATGTTGCTCTCGGGGTGCTGACGGCGCAGCTCCTTGATCACAGCCTTACCCACTACGTGGTTGGGCAGGCACGCGAAGGGCTGCGTGCAGATGATGTTGGGCGCACCGTGGTCGATCAGGTCGAGCATCTCGGCCGTGAGCAGCCAGCCTTCGCCCATGTTGTTGCACACCGAAAGCACCGTACGAGCCTTGTCCGCCATGGTGCCAATGCGCTCGGGCGCCTCGAAGCGGCGGGACTTTTCGAGCATCTCCTCCACCGGCGTGCGCATCCAGTCCACCAGCTTAATGAGCGCCTGCATGCTAGCGCGCGCCGTGGCAGAGCTTCCCAGCTCGTCTTTTTGAAGCTCGGCGTTGCTCATGGAGTACAGGAAGAAGTCGAGCAGGCCCGGCACCACGGCCTCGCAGCCCTCGCGCTCGATAACGTCGACCACGTGGTTGTTGGCTGTGGGGTGGAACTTGACCAAGATCTCGCCAACCACGCCCACGCGCGGCTTGGTACCCTCGCCCACGAGCGGCATGGTGTCGAACGCGCGGATGGCCTCGCGAGCAAGCTTGGTGTAGTTATGCCTGTTGAACTTAGGCGCCAGCTTGCGGGCGCGCGCCATGTACTCCTCGTAGAGCGCGTTGGCGGCACCGGGCGTGGCCTCGTACGGGCGGCAGCGGTAGAGCATCTGCATCATCACGTCGCCAAAGAGCACCGCGTACACGGCCTGCTTGAGCAGCGCCGGCGTAATCTTAAAGCCGGGGTTGTCCTCGCCCAGCGCCACGGCCGAAAGCGAGATCACCGGGATCTCGGGGTGGCCGCTCTCGCGCGGGGCCTTGCGGATGAGCGCGATGTAGTTGGTGGCACGGCAGCCGCCGCCGGTCTGGCTGATAACCACGGCCGTCTTGGACAGGTCGTATCGACCGCTCTCGATGGCCTCCATAATCTGGCCCGTCACCAGAATCGACGGGTAGCAAATGTCATTGTTCACATAGCGCAGGCCGGCCTCGACGGCGTCGTGATCGGTTGAGGGCAGCAGCTCCAAGTTATAGCCGGCACCGCGGAACACCTCTTTGACCAGGTCAAAGTGGATCGGCGCCATCTGCGGGCACAGGATGGTATAGCCCTCGTCACGCATCTGCTCGGTAAAGGGCACCTTGGGCCATGCGGTCGAGGCGCTCTCACGCTGCGCCTCGAACGTGTACTTGCGGCTCGCGAACGCGGGAGCGTCCGTGGAGGGAGCCACCGGCGCAGCATCGCCCTGCTCGTAGGCCTCGCCCGCGGCCGTGGCCTCTGCCAGGCGCTCGGCCTCCTGGTCCTTGAGCGCTGCCATGAGCGAGCGGATGCGGATGCGCGCGGCGCCCAGGTTGGACACCTCGTCGATCTTGAGCACGGTGTAGATCTTACCGCTGGCCTCAAGGATTTCCTGCACCTGGTCGGTGGTCAGAGCGTCCAGACCGCAGCCGAAAGAGTTAAGCTGGATCAGGTCCAGGTCGTTGCGCATCGTCACAAAACGGGCGACGGCGTACAGGCGGCTGTGGTACACCCACTGGTCGACCACGCGGATGGGGCGCTCGGGCTTCACAAGGTGCGCAAGCGAATCCTCGGTAAAGACCGCAAAGCCAAAGCTCGAGATAAGCTCGGGCAGGGCGTGGTTGATCTCGGGGTCGTTATGGTAGGGACGGCCGGCGAGCACGATGCCGTGACCGCCGTGGTCCTCGACCCACTTAAGAGCCTCCTCGCCCATGGTCTGAATATCCTCGTGGAAACGCGCATCGGCCTCAAAGGCAGCGTTAACGGCGGCATCGACCTCGGAGCGCGTGATCTTGGGACCGCGCACGCGACCTCGACCGGCCTCAGCATCGGCCACGCGGTCGACGGCGAGCACCTGGTACAGGCGGCGCTTGAGCTCGGTCTTATCGTGATAGGGCACAAATGGGTACAGGAACTCGATATTCTGCTCGCGAATCTCGTCGATATTGAGCGCCAGCGCCGTGGGGTAGCTCATGACGATGGGGCAGTTATAGCAGTTGCCTGCCGTCGGATCCTCCTTGCGCTCCCAGCGCACGCACGGCATCCAGATGAAGTCGACGTCACGGTCGATGAGGTTCATCACATGGCCGTGGCTCATCTTTGCCGGGTAGCACACGCTCTCGGACGGCATGGACTCGATGCCCGCCTGATAGGTCTTTTTGCTCGACTGGTCGGACAGCTGCACGCTAAAGCCCAGGCGCGTAAAGAACGCGTGCCAGAAGGGGTAGTTCTCGTACATGTTGAGCGCGCGTGGGATACCCACGGTGCCGCGCGGGGCCTCGTCGGGACTCAGGACCTCGCGGTTAAAGAGCAGCTCGTTTTTCTTTTTGAAGAGGTTGGGGGCCTCGGTCTTTTGCTTTTTGTGGCCGGCACCCTTCTCGCAGCGGTTACCGGTGATGAAGCGCCTACCGCCGCCAAAATCGTTGACGGTGAGCTGGCAGTTGTTGGAGCAGCGACCGCAGCGGACATGCTTTTGCGTCACGGTAAGGTGCGCGATGTCCTCGGCCGAAAGGATGGTCGAGGTGCCGTCGACACCGGCGCGATCGCGGGCGAGCAGGGCCGCACCGTAGGCGCCCATGCAGCCGGCGATGTCGGGGCGCACAGCATGAACGCCGGTAAGCTGCTCAAACGCACGCAGCGTGGCGTCGGACATAAAGGTGCCGCCCTGAACGATCACCTGACTGCCGATCTCCTTGGGGTCGCGCAGCTTAATGACCTTGAACAGGGCGTTCTTGATGACGGAATAGGACAGGCCGGCCGCGATGTCGCCCACCGTGGCGCCTTCCTTTTGCGCCTGCTTGACGCGCGAGTTCATAAAGACCGTGCAGCGACTGCCCAGGTCGACCGGGGCCTTGGCATGGATGGCGGCATCGGCGAACGCGCGCACGTCCATGTTCATAGAGACGGCGAAGCTCTCGATAAAGCTGCCGCAGCCCGACGAGCAGGCCTCGTTAAGCATGATGTGTTCGATGACGCCGTCCTTGACGCGCAGGCACTTCATGTCCTGGCCGCCGATGTCCAGAATGAACTCGACGCCGGGCAGGAACGCCTTGGCGCCGCGCAGGTGCGCGACGGTCTCGATCTCGCCGGAGTCGGCCTTGAGGGCCTCGATGAGTAGCGCCTCGCCGTAGCCCGTGGTGGTCACGTGGCCAATGGTGCAGCCGGCGGGGATGTGGTTGTAGAAATCGGCCATGATGACCTTGGCCGTGCCCAGGATGTCGCCGTTGTTGTTGCCGTACCAGGTGTGCAGCAGCTGGCCGTCCTCGCCCACGAGTGCGGCCTTCATGGTGGTGGAACCGGCGTCGATGCCGATGAACACGCGGTCGGTGTAGCCTTCGAGCTTGCCCTTGGGGACGACTTCCTGGTCGTGGCGGGTTTTGAACTCGGCAAAGTCCTCGTCGGTGGCAAAGAGCGGGTCCAGACGCTCGACCTCGGCACCCTGTGTGTCACCCAGGGCATCGATGGCCTCGATGAGCTGCGGGAACGTGCTGAGCTTGTTGGACTCGTGCGCCATGGCAGCGCCGCTCGCCACAAACAGGTGGGCGTTTTGGGGCACGATACGGTGCTCCTCGTCCAGGTTGAGCGTGAGGTAGAAGCGGTGGCGCAGCTCGGAGAGGTACTGCAGCGGGCCGCCCAGGAAGGCGACGTTGCCGCGGATGGGACGGCCGCAAGCCAGGCCCGAGATGGTCTGGGTCACGACAGCCTGGAAGATGGAGGCGGCCACGTCCTCGGGGCGGGCGCCCTCGTTGAGCAGCGGCTGGACATCAGTCTTGGCAAAGACGCCGCAGCGGCTGGCGATGGGATAGATGGTGGTGGCGTTGGCCGCGAGCTCGTTGAGGCCGCTCGCGTCGGTGTGCAGCAGGGTTGCCATCTGGTCGATGAACGCGCCCGTACCACCGGCGCA
>CABSMB010000066.1 GCA_902478705.1 uncultured Collinsella sp.
TCCTTTTAATATGAGCAGGACATTGTCAAGAGACAAAATCGGGCCTGGCCCCAACGATATGGGGTCAGGCCCTCTCCCTATATCAACCCGTCCGCGGCGACCTCGGCGTGTCTTCCCGACGCTCGTCTTTGCAGTTTAATATCCGCCCGTGGCGATCTCTCGCTGGGCAATCCGTTGCTACGGCTGAGGCTTCTTCGTCGAACCGACAGTCTGTGCACGCGTGTGGCGCCCTGGGCGCTCGCAGAAAAGGGACCTGAGGTTCGCCTCAACGGCTTCGGATCAAACCGCTTCCGGGGTGATCGGCTTATGTGCGGGGGACCGCCCCCCCCTACGCCTCCTCGGCCATGAGGCCGACCGCCCACACCCAGCAGGCGAGCTCGCGCGCCGTGGCCACGTTCGCCTTGTTGCCGTGGACCCCGCGCGCGAGCAGGGCCCCGCGCCTCTCGACCAGCCTCCGCACGCCCTTGGCGGCATGCCTCCGGGCGTCCCGGTCCGGGTCCTGGCCCCTGGCGAGGTCCTTCGGCCGAGCGGAGCACGTCAGGTAGTGCCACGCGGCCTCGACCAGCGTCTTCCTCAGGTGCTTGTTGCCGGCCTTGGTGATCGCGCCCCTGCGGTCGCTCTCCCCGCTGGAGTGCTCGGAGGGCGTCAGGCCGACCCATGAGGCGAACGAGCGGGCGTTCCCGAACCTCGAGAACTCGCCGGCCTCGAACACGAGGTCGGCGGCGGTCGCGGTGTCGACGCCCTTGAGGCAGCGCAGGGAGTCGACCCTCCTCCGCCACCTGGGCTTGCGGGCCTCGGCCTCGACGAGCCCCTCGAGCCTCGCCTTCTCCTCCGCCGCCCGCCTGACCGCGTCGACGTAGTAGGCGAGCACGTCGTTGTCGGCCCCCTCCGCGAACCCTATCGACTCGATCCAGGACCAGTGCGCCCGGGTCCAGTTGCCCTTCCTGCGGCCGGTGGGCGTCCTCTCGTCGAAGACGAGCCCGTGCCTGAGCAGGAACTTGGAGAGCCGCTGCTTCGCGCGAGAGAGGTCGTCCCTCGCGTCCTCGAGCGCCCTGGTGAGGTCGCGGGCGGCCTCGCACTCGTCGTCGGGGACCCACACCTCGACGACGTTGCCGACCGACAGCATGCGGGCGAGGAACTCGGCGTCGTTGCGGTCGTTCTTCCTGCGCCTGTCCGCGCTGGGCTTGATCATCTTCGAGACGGCGCCGACCGCGCAGCCGACCCCCAGGCCGGAGAGCCTCTTCTGCAGGTCGAACCCCGTGACCCCGGACTCGTACACGCACCTGGCCTCGGGGTCCACGGACCGGACCCACTCCGCGACGGCCCCGGCGTCGTAGCCGAAGGTCGCGGCGCGCACCTCACCGGTCATGACGTCGAGGGAGACGGCCTTTATCGAGCGGGCGTGGACGTCGAGGCCGACGAAGGTGGTAGTATCGAGCATGGGAGCCCCTTCCATGAATGCGGCGCGGCCGCCGCGGCTGAATTAGACACTCACCATTGTCGGCCTAATCCGCGGTCTTTCATGCAGCAGGGGCTCTCAATGTTTTTATGTCCTGCTCATATCGTCTCTGCCGGCACTTGGGGACACTCCTGGTACCAATGTTGCCCTGTGCTTTACCGAGATAAAGTGAACGCGCAGATTCGTAACCCGCTCGCAATCGTTCTATGGCACGATATTGAACGAATGTATGCTATGCGCCCAAATCTTTGGGCAGAGTGGGAGACAGAATGGTCAAGCTGTACGAGGACGGCATCTACCTGCGTAACGGCAACGAGGTTGTGCCTGCGGCAGAGGCTGCAGAGCGCGGTATCGCTCAGACGCCCGAGGATGCCAAGCGCGGCACCATCGCTTATTCGATTCTTCAGGCACATAACACGTCGGGCGACCCCGAGGCACTCAAGATCCGCTTCGACGCCATGGCGAGCCACGACATCACCTTCGTCGGCATCATCCAGACGGCGCGTGCCTCGGGCATGGAGCAGTTCCCGCTGCCCTACGTGCTCACCAACTGCCACAACTCGCTGTGCGCCGTGGGCGGCACCATCAACGAGGACGACCACGTCTTTGGCCTCTCGGCTGCCAAAAAGTACGGCGGCATCTTCGTTCCGCCCCACATCGCGGTCATCCACTCCTTTATGCGCGAGAACTTTGCCGGCTGCGGCAAGATGATCCTGGGCTCCGACTCGCACACCCGCTACGGCGCCCTGGGCACCATGGCCGTGGGCGAGGGCGGCGGCGAGCTGGCCAAGCAGCTGCTGCGCGACACCTACGACGTCGCCTATCCCGGCGTCGTGGCCATCTACCTCACTGGTGCCCCGCGCCCCGGTGTCGGCCCGCACGACGTGGCACTCGCCATCATCCGCGCCGTCTTTGCCAAGGGTTACGTCAAGAACAAGGTCATGGAGTTCGTGGGCCCCGGCATCGCGAGCATGACGACCGACTACCGCAACGGCGTCGACGTCATGACCACGGAGACCACCTGTCTCTCCTCCATTTGGGCCACCGACGAGGATACGCACGCGTTTTTGGCCATGCACGGCCGCGGCGACGACTACCGCGAGCTCAAGCCCGCCGAGGTCGCCTACTACGACAGCTGCGTCGAGGTCGACCTGTCGAGCATCAAGCCCATGATCGCCCTGCCGTTCCATCCTTCCAACGGCTTTGAGATCGACGAGCTCAACGAGAACCTCGAGGACATCTTGCACGAGGTCGAGCTCGAGGCTGCCAAGATCGGCGAGGGTAAGACGCACTTTAGCCTGCTCGACAAGATCGTCGACGGCAAGCTACACGTGCAGCAGGGTGTTATCGCCGGCTGCTCAGGCGGCAACTACGACTCCGTGGTGCAGGCAGCCCGCGTGCTCAAGGGCGCCAACACCGGCTGCGGCGAGTTCTCGCTGTCGGTCTATCCCACGAGCCAACCCGTGGCGCTCGAACTCACGCGCCGCGGCTACATCTACGACCTTATGGAGGCCGGCGCGATCGTGCGCACGGCGTTCTGCGGTCCGTGCTTTGGTGCCGGTGACACGCCTGCCAACAACGGTCTGTCCATCCGCCACACCACGCGCAACTTCCCCAACCGCGAGGGCTCCAAGCCGGGCAACGGCCAACTGAGCGCCGTGGCCCTGATGGACGCCCGCTCCATTGCGGCGACGGCAGCCAACGGCGGCGTCCTGACGCCGGCGACCGACCTGCCCGAGGAGACCTGGGACGAGGCCTGCGAGTACACCTTCGACGACGCGCCGTACAAGAAGCGCGTGTACTGGGGCTTTGGCAAGGCCGAGCCGGCCGACGAGCTGGTCGAGGGCCCCAACATCAAGCCGTGGCCCGCGATGGAGCCGCTCGGCGACGATATCCTGCTCAAGGTGTGCTCCAAGATCATGGACCCGGTCACCACGACCGACGAGCTGATCCCCTCGGGCGAGACGAGCTCCTTCCGCTCCAACCCGCTGGGCCTGGCCGAGTTTACGCTCAGCCGCCGCGACCCTGCCTACGTGGGTCGCTCCAAGGAGGTCGACGCCGTGGAGAAGCGCCGCGTTGCCGGCGAGGCCGCGGGCGATCTGACTGCGCTCGATGCCGAGCTTGCCGGTGTGTTTGAGGCACTGACCGGCGCAGGTGTCGCGGCCGATGCCAAGGCAACCGAGTTTGGCTCCATGCTCTACGCCAAGAAGCCCGGCGACGGCTCTGCCCGCGAGCAGGCCGCGAGCTGCCAGCGCGTGATCGGCGGTCTGGCCAACATCGTCCACGAGTACGCCACCAAGCGCTATCGCTCCAACGTCATGAACTGGGGTATGGTGCCCTTCCAGATGGAGGCCGAGCCCAACTTTGAGGTGGGCGATTACGTCTTCGTGCCGGGCATCCGCGCTGCGCTCGACGGCGACCTCAAGAACATCGCTGCCTACGTGGTGCGTGCTGACGGTGCGGTTGAGCAGATTGAGCTCTACATCGCCGACATGACCGCCGAGGAGCGCGCCATCGTCAAGGCCGGCTGCCTGATCAACTACAACAAGTTCAAGGCCGCTGCCGAGTAACGTACATACTTGTCCGCCCCGGTTATACCTTTCCCTGCCGCTCACGCGCTTCGCGAGGGTCGCGTCAGAGAAAGGTATAACCGGGGCTACTTGTTAAGTGCTGCTCGTTGGGTCTTGAGGGACGCTAAAATCGAGGTTGCAACTCTCCTCTATGGGGGAGTGCGCCTTTGTTCATATGCTATCTAGAATTGACAGTATGAAGTTGGCGCTTTAAAGTGAGCTCAAAACACTCTCGTTTGTGGAGTTGAAGATGAAGCGTTGCACTTCTGTTTTGTTGCTGTTGGTGGCTTGCGTCGTCGCTGCTGCGGGCGTGGTCCTATTTGCCTCGCTTATCTTCTATGGGCCGAGTGGGGTTGAGCAGACGGTCGAGATGGCGTCCCTTGTTGCATCGATGCCCGGGCAAATGATTTCGGACGTTACAAAGCCCGATGAGATAACGCTCGATATCGAGGAAACGCTGGGCATTCTAAGCATAAGCAACTACCCCATGATTGAACTTGGCTCGTCTCGCTATACCAAGGACGAGAAGTTGTCCCGACAGGCGCTGGACTTGCTAAACGGGCGTTCGTTCAAACGCTGGGACGGTTGGGATGCCTATGAGCGCCGACGTGGTTCTGTGAACGGTGGCTACTATACAACGCTGAAGCTGTATTCATCTGATGGCAAACTGATGCGCACCGTTAACTACAATCCGGAATACGCAAAAGCCGGAGGTGGGGACGGCGTCTATATCCAAGATGGCGGCGTGACCTACATTCTTGAAGGCGACCAGCAGCAGGTGATCGATTTTTTGGATCGTTGCGTGATGGACGCGTACGACCAGACCTGCCTGCCCGACCCGCAGACTGCACGCGATAGTGGGTCTGCCCGTACATGGCTGTTCGAGGATGAGATGCCCTGGAGCGGCGAGTCGGGAAGTACAGAGCCGGAGAAAGAGTAGAGAACGCGACTGCCGCAAAGGTACCCGTCCCCTTTGTAGTAGTTCTCGGTTTGTCCCGATCTGTAACATCCTGGCCGCTAAAAGTTGGTCTGGTGTTACAGATTGAGATTTTCGGTTCGGGTGTCTTCTGTTTGTCTCGTTCTGTAACAGGTAGACCCTTATTTGCCGAGTAGTTGTTACAGATTTAGATAAACGGGAGCTGCTGAACATTTCATCTCGATCTGTAACATCTGGATCCAAAAACGGCCGCTAGATGTTACAGATTGAGATGTTGAACGCCGGGGCCGAAGATCACCACAAAGGCTCCTGTCCCCTTTGTGGTGATGGGGACGAGCTCGATGTTGGCGTGCTCGTTAAGCGGCATTTTAATGGTCGGCTCTACAGAATTTCATCCGGGCTGGCGGGTTTGGTTGTTTTGGGGATGCCGAGTTTGGATGACGCGAAATCGTCAACATTGTCCCTAATTCCGTCTTTGGTGTAGACGGTGACCATATAGGTGCTGTGTCCGAATTCGCTCTTGTCGCGTGTCGCCCAGGCCTGCCAGTAGGCGGCCCCACTTCGCCCTTCGATTTTTCCGACACGACGGAGTTCTGTTCGCTTTAATTTCTGGTCGCTATAGATGGTTCGACCGGCCTCCTCGGTGAGCCCGCACTGTCCAAGCAGCTTGTCGAGGACTTGGTTCATGTGGCGCTCACCGGTGTTTGGTGCGTAGTCGTAGGCGAGGGTGATGGAGTCAAGGGGCTGGTCGTCGATCAGATAATTCATTGTCTGAGGTTCGAGGCAGAAATAAGGAGAGCATCCGTCGACCTTGCCGAGCAACGGTAACTTGGACTGCCAACTTCCGGTGGGAATTGCATATTCGTAGAACACGCCACGGCAGACAAAGGAGAGCGAGGTGGCACGCGAGCCGGCGTCGATCATCCCGCAAAGATCGAAGGGCGAGGCGATACCAAAAGAAAAGGGCGTGATGACGATAAGGAAGAGCATCACGATGGGTATGGCGAGAATGGCGATGACGTTGCGACCGGTGGAATGAGACGGCTTCATATGATCTCCCCGAGACAAAAAGCTGTTGAGGATAGATAGAAATAGATGTATTCAGATAACAAATTAAGTTTAATCTCGGGGCGTGAGATGGTCGACCGTTAGCGCCGAAAACCACCACAAAGGTGTCTGTTCCCTTTGTGGTGGTGAGGGACGAGCGGCTTCTTTTGGTGATAGTGTTAGCTGGCGGTATCATTAGTGCAGGTGGCGCAGGTTTGCATTGTGAGGTGTTTTGCCGTGAGCCGTTCTGCCCGTATTGGATTGATTGTCTTGGCACTTGCAATCGCCGTGGTTGGCATAGGTGCTGTCGGTATGGCATTTCTACCTGCTGCGGTGACGGAGCCGGTGGTCAAGCCTGTGACTCAATCTGTCGAACTTCTGACCGGCGACGACAAGCCTGAGACCATTACCGTTGATTTTGATGAGAAACCGACCGCGCTGGGCATTAGTAATTATCCGCGTATTCAGCTTGGGGCCATGCGCTATACCACGGATACAAGCCTGATCGATAGGGCGTCCGAGCTGCTTAAGGGCAAAACCTTTAAGCGTTGGTACGGATATGCGTCCTATCGGGCAAAAGCGAACGAAATGGTTGGCGGATGTCACTCTTCCATCGAGCTGGATGCCGCGAACGGCGCCAAGCTGTGTGACGTTTCGTACGATCCGGGTTACGAGGGCAATGAGGGGCCCGGCATCTACATCTTGGACGATGATGCCGCCTATGTCATGGAGGGCGACCAGACCGAGCTCAACGAGTTTATGGGTCAGTGCATTCAGGATGCCTATGAACAGACCTGCTTGCCCGACCCGCAGACTGCACGCGATAGTGGGTCTGCCCGTACATGGCTGTTCGA
>CABSMB010000067.1 GCA_902478705.1 uncultured Collinsella sp.
GCCGGTACGTGGCACCACGAACCAGCTGCTCGAGCGCATCGCCCTTTTGCGTGCCGAGCAGACCATCTACCCGGCGCAAGATGACATCCTCAACGCGCTCGCCTACACGCCGGCAGACCAAGTCAAGGTTGTCATCTTAGGTCAAGACCCCTACCACGGCCCAAACCAAGCCATGGGACTATCGTTCTCGGTTCCCGCGACGCAGACCAAGCTGCCGCCGAGTCTGCGCAACATCTATAAGGAACTCAATGCCGATCTTGGCTGCCCCATTCCCGCCACGGGCGACCTAACGCCATGGGCGCAGCGAGGAGTCTTGCTCCTTAACACCACGCTCACCGTACGTGAGCACGCCGCCAACTCACACGCCAAGCTGGGCTGGAGCATCCTGACCGACTACGTCATCGAGCGCTGCTGCCTACTGCCGCAGCCCGTGGTCTTTTTGGCGTGGGGACGCTTTGCCCAGCAGATGGTCGAGGGCAAGCTCGCCGCAACTGGTGCAGGCGAAGCGACCGGCAAGTTCTGTCTGGCGTCCACACACCCCTCGCCGCTTTCGGCCAACCGGGCCACGGCGGAGCTCTCGGCTTTTATGGGGTCGCGCCCCTTCTCGGCCACTAACCATCTGCTCGAGCAAAACGGCAGCAGCCCCATCGACTGGGGCTGCCTAGCTTCGTAAGTCCTCTTCCTAGCCGGCAATCCAAAAATCGGGATACTTGTTGATATCGATGGGATTGGAAAGCTCACTGATATCGGTGATAGGCTCCATGCCCATCATCTCGCGCAGGCGATTCTCGCACTCCAAGATGGGCTCATTCACGGCCTTGTTGAGCGCGTCGAAGGTCGGCGGTTCCAATTCGCCCGTTTCATCATTGAAACCGACATTGTCGAACCACTTATCTTCGACGTATCTCTGCTCGTCATCGTCCATATAGACCCCGATCATCTGACGAGACCAGGCCTTAAGGAGCACCTCGCGGTCCGCCTCGTCAACATCGAGCGTTACGCTACCGCCAAACGAGAACGGCATGTTCTTGTTGCCGCCCAGCAGCATGGGCAGCGGACAACCGGCAGGCAGCGTCACGGTCGCACTGCAGCTCATAAACGCGCCGCTCTGAATGCCGACCACCTTATCGCACAGCACGATCTCGGTAAGATTCGAGCAGCGCGAAAAGGCATTCGAGGCGATTACGGTTGGTCCCGTCAACACGCTCGACAGCTCAGCCTGCTCAATATCGGACGGCGTTGAAACCAATGTGGCGGTTCCGTCACCGTTATCCTCGATATCCCATTCATTACTCTCGGACGCGTCGCCGTCCATCGGAATCACCGTGGACGCCTCGACCAGCGGCAGCCCCATCATGGTGCGTAGGCGGTTCTCGGGCTCTAGCAGGCTCTTAGCCATCTCTGTCCTGACTGCCTCGACCGTCGGCTCTGGGCCCAGCCCCATATAGAAGTCCGTGAACATATTCCAATAGACTTCTTCGAAATAGGCGTCGTAGTCGTCGTAGCCAACAAAGCCGTAGACCCATGCGTTCAGGTAATCCTGCTCTATGCCGCTGGGCACCGACAGGTGAATGCGAGCGGCTTCCTCCTCGACATCGGTTGCACCGTCAAAGAAGAAACCCACGCCCGGCGACGGGTAGCCCAGCGTGGCGATGCCGGTGCCGACCGTCAGACTCGTAAGGTTGGCGTCGCTGCCAAACACGGACGACGCCAGGTAGTTCTGAGACCCCAGGCCCTTAGCCTTGTCGAAATTGCCATTGGTGTCCGCCACGAACGACGCATTGGTGAGCCTCAGACAATTGGTGAATGCTTGGGCGTTGATATCGAGCGTCGCTGCATGGAGCGACGCGGACGTAAGGTTCGTGCAGCCATCAAACGCCGAGACGCCAACAGAGATGTCGTTGTCGGAAAGATCGATATCTAGGTCGCCGGCAATGCCGGAGTTCCTGAAGGCATAACGATCGATGTATTCCAGATTGGGCGCCGAAGACCAATCGATATCCCACTTGCCACCGGTTCCTTCAAACGCGCCGGGCAGGTCCTTGGCATTAGATGAGGAATAGCCGCCAAAGATCTCGAGCGTACTCGGCAGCAACTCAATTGTGCCGCTGAGCACCGAGGGCGCGCCGAGCAGAATGCTGGGGCTGCCTTCCTCATCGTCACCGTAGTAGCCGTAGAGCAGGCCCTGCGTATCGCAAGCAAAATCGTAAATACCGTTGATGGTGGTAAAGCGGCTGTCGTAGCCCTGAATCTCGCCATCCGGCGCATACCACGTGCAGCCCGACGGATTGGGATTCTCAGTCGTGGCAAAGACGCCCTTTGTGGCACGCGATGCCACAAAGCCCAGGCCCGTGCAGCCCTTAAAGGCGTCGGCGCCCACCTCGATGCTATCGGACGTGCCGATAAACACACCTTGCAGGTTTTGACAGTTCTCGAACGCGTTGCGTCCGATCTTGCTCGTGCCCTCGCCCAGATTGACAAACATGAGCTCCGTATCGCCCGAGAAGGCATACGGCGCGATGGTATCCACCGCGAGCTGCTCGTCATCATCCGTATGCAAGGTGCCATCAAAGGTCGCAGGCAAATTGCCGTCCTCATCGCCCACGGCAGACAGCAGGATCGTCTCGCCATCGTTGTCGTAATACAGGTATCCCTCCTGCGACAGGCTCATCTTAATAACGCGCGCATTGGGCGCACCGGCGGCAGCCTTATGCTGCTCAACATAGGCAACCTGCTCGTCCGTAGCACACACAATGGTCTGCACCGAGCCGCCCGCAAGGCTGCCGTCCTCGAGCGTCACCTCGTCACCAAACCACGGCATGAGCACCAACGTATCGACCGAGGTGTTGCCCGCAAAGGCACCCTTCATGATGTTGTTGGAAATCTGCACCAGCGCGATGTTGGAACCCGTATCGAGTACGCAGCACAAATCACTTTCAAGCTCCGAGTCCAGACTGTACACAAGACCTTGAGAGTACATAAGCTGTACGTCGGGGTTACTCGCAGGCGACACATAGACGTCGTAGGCATTCTCCAACTCTTCCGCATGTTCGGCAATAAAATCGAGCAGCAGGGAGTCATCGACGACGAGCGCGCAATCCCGCAGACCGCTCACGTCGATCTGGGGCGGCTCGCCCTCTTTAGACGCATGTAGAACAATGCGGTCGAGCTTATTGCGGTCAGGCACGACAACGTTGGTAACATCAGCAGGAACGTCGAGTTCGCGCGTGTTATACGGAATGCCCAGATACTCTTGACCGTCTTGAGAGGTCAGGATGCCATCGCCCGTAGCGGCATAGACGGGATTGTCCGATGCCACGCGGTAGGCATCGAGCACCTGGAAACCGGCATTTACGTTAACGTAGAGCGTCGAGGACGGCAGCTCCAGATTGTTGACCTGCCAGGTAAAACCTTCGCGCTGACGGCTATCGGTATAGGCATCGACCGCTTGCACGCCCTGGGGCACGCGCAGGGTCTCGACGCCGCCGTCGACCGACACCGCAGATTCATCGACATCTACGAGCGTCTGCAAACGCGAACTATTGGAGCTCGTGGCATCATTGTCCAAACGATAGCCGTCATCGAGCGAATATCCCTGGAAACGCACCTTATAGGCGGAATCAATCGGCACAACATCACCGGGAATCAGCACATGTCGGCCTGGTGTCAACGTATAGAAGTACGGAACAGATGTCTCATCTTCGAGCCAACCCTGCAGCAGGGCATTCAAATACCCGTCCGAATCGACATGACCCGCCTGTTTCATGAAAGCTTCCTGCGTGTTAACGCTCAGCAAGTTCGCTTTGGAACTCAGCGTGTTCCAAATCACATCACGCTGCCCGGTCGAATCGGGCTCGCCCACCACAAACAGACACGATTGCGACGGCTGAATGGTTACCGTGCGCGTCGTCCATGCCGCATCCTGCGACAAACGCAGCGAAACGCTCACCGTCAACGGCTGACTTGAGCACAGCGTCGGATTCTGTTCCCCGGAGGCATTCGTCCATGAGTTCACGCGAAAATACGGATAGGAGGCAAACTCATCTTTCTCGCATGCAAGATAGTACATACCGATGTCGTCGCTCCAGTGCACATCCATGGCGCAGAATAGCGTCCAGGCGTCGAGCATCTGGCCATCGTAAATCGCATCTGCAATGGGCACGATTTCGACCTTGCTAGAATCGACCACGCCGGCATTGCCGGTAAACTGCGTAAAGAACGTCGTGTCACCCATAGGAGCGCCCTTTTGGGGCGTGGGATCCTGCAACAGGTACTTATAGGAATTCGCCGTCGAGTTGGTCGAGCCGCCCGTACCAGAGCCACCACCGGTGCCGGAACCGCCTCCGCTACCGCCGTTGCCGCCCGCGCCGCCACCAGCGTTGATCACGGGACCAAGAACGCCACCCACAGAGGCACCGCCACCCGTTCCATTGCCGCTCGCGCCTCCTGCAACCGTCACACCGGAGCCATTGGCATTGCCCGTAACGTTATAGGCAGTCGTTCCGCTTTGGCTCGTCAAATTGGCCTGCGTCGGCACATCGGCAAGCGAGGCCTCCTGCTCGCGGGCGCTCGTTTCTTCACGATCGCTCTGGTCGTCGTGCCGATTTGCCTCGGCATCGGTCGAGGTCGAACTGATTCGATAAGCCTCATCAGACGCCGCATCACCATGGGCGTAGGTCGCAATATAGGACGAGGGGTCAAAGTTCAGGCCATTTTGCGCCAGCTCAAACGCGCCCACGCCAAATGCGCCGACCGCCGCTATCGAAGCTGCCACAGCCACCATGCGTGAGGCGGAGGGCAGCACGATGCGGTGCGCAACGTTATCGACAACGCGCTCGCCAGCACCCTGAGAGCGCTCGCTCTGAGGCTTTTTCAGTCGTGCGGCGGCAGCGCTTTTACGCGAGGCCATATGTTGAGGCTTCTTACATATCACGCAGATCTACTCCCTCTATAACGCATGCAGCACGCAGCGACGGAAGCGCTCAGTTACATTCTTTGGCGCCGGCATGTTCTGATGCAGGCGCTCGGCAAAGCGACGAAGGGTGCGCAGCTCGTTGGGTTTAAGCGCGTGCCCGCCAAAGACATAGGCCTGGTAGAGCCGAATGACTCGACGATACTCCCAAGGATCGATTGCAGGGAATATCTCGGCAAAGGAGTCGAGACATTCGAGTGGCTTGGTCTCGTCAAAAGCCGCAACGCCGCTCTGCTCCATCACCAGCACCAAGTAGCTATAGAGCGCCGGGATGCAAACGCCCTGGTCATCGTTCGCAAGGTCTTGCACACGTCGATGACGCAATGCGAGCATACGAACAATCAGGGCGAGCAACACCAAGGCGACAAAGACAAGCGCGGCGGCCCCCACCCTTATCATGACAGGCACCTTGCGTTCGCCGACCGTAGCCTTATTGCGCTTTTTCTCGGCCTTGCCCGTAACCGCGCCTACATCGAGCGTCGAATCGTCGGTACCATTACTCCACGCTTCGCCCACATCAACAATCTTGTCCGCATCGAGCGGCTGGCTGTAGTACCCAGGCGTGACCTCGACAGGAGTCCAGCCCTGACCATCCAGATACACCTCGGTCCAGGCATGGGCATCGGCAGCCGTCAAGTAAAGCGTGCTGCCGGAATGATATGCGCGGGCGATCCGTTCATCCGAAGCCCGATACCCCTCGACATAGCGCGCTGGAATCCCCTGCGACCTAAACGCAAGCGTTGCCACCGTGGCAAAATAGGCCGAATTACCCTCGTGGGCCGTACCCAAAAACCACTTGGTGAACGTCTCTGCCCCGGCATATGCCGGCGGATTATCGACATCGCTTGCAAGCGTGGATAGCATGGTGCGCACACGGCTGATGACCGCCGCGTCCGATACATTCGCGTTCGTATCCCAGTTATCGCTCGCGAACAGGTACTCCTCGACTGCGCTGCGCTCGTCATCGTCTATATCCAGATAATGCTCGCGAACAAACGAGGCGTACACCCGCTCGCTCTTTGCGTACGCACTCTCCGACGATGCCAGCCACGTCGAATCGGTAATAGCGCTCGCCGCAGGCACATTGTCCATGACAAACGCATAGGTCGTCGAAGGCATCAAGCCGGTGCACGTAATCGTAGAGCCGGTAAGCATTGCATCGACACCGCTTAGCGAACGCAGCGTATAAGGCGCATAGGCGTATCGGCGGTTGGCACCCGAAGCGTTGACCGAGATCTTTGCCGTCTCGACGGCATCTTTGCCCTCGCGCTCTGCCGTGGTATCAAATGCCGCACGCTGCTCGGCGACCGTCAGGCCATTCTTCCGCATCCATTCGCGCACACCAGACCATTCGCCCTCATAGGACACCCAATCCCCGCGATGCCAAGAGGTGCCATCGAACGTACTGCCCACAAAGCCCTTCAGGAGCAGGTCGTCGCCAAACGTCCCGTCCGTCGTTAGCGACAGCGTGGTGGTCGTGCCCTCGTTCATATCCGACGCCTGGGAAAGGTCGCCCTCGGGCAACGTATCGCTACCAAATCGGAACTCCTCGATGGCGCCGACAACCGTTGAAGACATGGTGGACAACGCGCGAATAGGCTGCACAAAAGCAGACGTCAGCGAAAAAAGAACACCGCAGGCGGCGCAAAGGCCACCGAGTCCGACAACAACCTGGATCAGCCGAACGGTAGAACCCTGCAGCTCGTACGCGCGGCACTGGACCAACCAGCCCGCAACGCCCAGCGCCATCGCCACCGCGGAATCGCCAAGCTGCAGCGCCATCGACTCGCAACCGCAGACAACGACGATTAAAAGCGATGGCCACGAAACATTCAGGCTTGCAAACAGCCAGCTG
>CABSMB010000068.1 GCA_902478705.1 uncultured Collinsella sp.
GGTTGGTATCTACCTTACAAAAGAGGGCTTTGACGTCCAGATCGCCTACAGCGGGGCCGATGCGGCCAAGGCAATCCTGGAGCAAGAGTTCGACCTAGCACTGCTCGACGTCATGCTGCCCGATATCGACGGCTTTGAGCTGCTGCGTACCATTCGTGCCAGCCATACCTATCCCGTAATTATGTTGACGGCCCGCGATGCCCAGCAGGATAAGATCGAAGGCCTTTCGCTTGGCGCGGACGATTACGTGGTCAAGCCATTCCGCCCGCTGGAGCTCATCGCGCGCGTTCAGGCTCAGTTGCGCCGCTATACCAGCTACGGTAGCCGAGTACAGGTGGCTGAGTCTCCGGTCATTCAGCTCGACGGCCTCGAGATCAACCGTGACGCTCGCTCCGTGACAGTGGACGGTGCGCCGGTGCGCCTTACGCCCATCGAGTATTCCATCTTGCTGTATCTGGCCGAGCATCGTGGCAGCGTAGTGCCCGTGGAGGACCTGTTCCGCGCGGTGTGGAACGAGGACTTTATGCCCGGCTCCAACAATACGGTGATGGTGCACATTCGTCACCTGCGCGAAAAGATCGGTGACGACGCTCAGAAGCCGCGTTTTATCAAAAACGTTTGGGGCGTCGGCTATATCATCGAATAACGCCTTTGTTTGCGAGGACATGGACATGACAAAAGACGATAGGCGGGCATTTGAGGTGCCCGATTGGCTCTTTGAATATGTAAAGGCGGTCGTCGATAATCGCGCGCTTGCGACGGTGCTGCTCTTTTTGCTGAGTCTGCTGCTGATCGGCATTGATAACATCGCCGGTATCTTGGCGGCTCTACTCATCGGCTTCTTGCTGATCGATCGCTTTGAAATCGTGCGCCGTTGCGTGGTGATCGGCGGTGCCGCGTGGGTCATGACGCTGGCGATCGGCGCCATGGCACTCGGTGGCATTGAGGGACCGGTGTTCTTTGACGCCGGCTTTGTATTCAACATGATTGGCTTTGTCCTGGCGCTTGCCGTGTGTGTCTTATTCTTTTGTGGCCGAGCGCTGTATTACCAAGGCTACGAGCAAGGGGGACAGCATGCCGACCGCGTGCTTGCGGCCCGTATCCAGGACCGCCTGATCGATCATCCTGACGCCTGGGATAACATCGACGGCGACTTCCTGGAGGTCGAGGGTGCGCTCAACCGCGTGCGCGATCGCGAGCGTAAGGTGCAGCAGGCCCTACGCGACGAATCGCATCGCAAGGACGATTTGGTCACATACTTGGCGCATGACCTGCGCACACCGCTTGCCAGCGTGGTGGGCTACCTCTCGCTGTTGCAGGAGGCGCCCGACCTGCCGGTTGAGCAGCGCGAGCACTTTACAGGCGTGGCGCTCGACAAGGCGCACCGACTCGACGCGCTTGTTGAGGAGTTCTTTGATATCACGCGCTTTGACTTCCACGATATTGTGCTCACGCGCGGCTACGTCGACCTGGGATTGCTGCTGGCGCAGGTGGCCGATGAGTTCTATCCCATTCTCAACGAGCAGCACAAAGATGTCCAAGTTGATGTGCGCGAGGACCTGACGGTGCTCGTAGATGGCGACAAGATGGCTCGCGTGTTCAACAACATCATGAAAAACGCCATCGCCTATAGCTACGAAGGATCGACCATCACGATTGAGGCTGGGCGCCAAGATGACGGTGGCGTACGAATTCGCTTTATCAATCAGGGTGATCCGATTCCGGCGGCTAAGCTCAAGGTGATCTTTGAGAAGTTCTATCGCCTGGACGCGGCACGTGCGACCAATCGCGGTGGCGCCGGCCTGGGTCTTGCCATCGCCAAGGAGATTGTCGCGGCACACAGCGGCACCATTGCGTGCGAATCGACGCCCGAGCACACGGTGTTTACCATTGCGCTGCCCGCTGCATAACCAGCGTGCCCTTACAAACACTTGACAATGCGCTCACGTGCGTATGAGCCGCGATTTCTACTATCGATACTGCTGAATTGATATCGATATGGAGGTATGCGGTATGACGGCTGCTGCGGCGATGGAGCCTACGGAGCTTGAGGAACTCATGGAGGCGCAAGCCGAGGCCGCGCACGAGCGCGAAGTTGGGGATGCGACTCACCCCACGGCGCAGGACCTTGCCGCCTCGCCGACGCGCATCGATGTTGAGGGCCTTGACCTGTTTTACGGCGACCATCATGCGCTCAAGGACGTGAACATCAAAATTCGCGACAAGCAGATCACCTCGTTCATCGGGCCTTCGGGCTGCGGAAAGTCGACGCTGCTGCGCTGCTTTAACCGTATGAACGACGGCATCAAGGATTGCCGCATCGAGGGCAAGATTGCACTCGACGGCCAGAATATCCTGGGCGATTACGATATCTGCCGCTTGCGCCAGCGCGTGGGTATGGTGTTCCAACGCCCTAATCCGTTTCCCATGAGCATCTACGACAACGTCGCCTACGGTCCTCGCGGCATGGGCGTGCGCGACCGCGTCGTGCTCGACGAGCTGGTCGAAGACTCCCTGCGACGCGCCGCACTGTGGGACGAGGTCAAGGACAAGCTCAAGGAATCGGGTCTGGGTCTTTCGGGCGGCCAACAGCAGCGTCTGTGCATCGCCCGTGCGCTGGCCGTGCAGCCCGACATGCTGCTGATGGACGAGCCGACCTCGGCGCTCGACCCCGTATCGACGCTGGTGGTGGAGCAGCTGGCCTGCGAGCTCAAGGAGACCTGCACGCTGGTGGTCGTTACACACAACATGCAGCAGGCTGCGCGCATCTCCGACTCGGTCGCGTTCTTTTTGCTGGGCGAGCTGGTGGAGCATGCGCCCACTGCCCAGCTCTTCAAAAACCCGACCGATCCGCGCACGGCGGATTATTTGACGGGTCGTTTTGGCTGATACCATCTAGTACAGGCACCTTTAGGGTTAAGATGCGGTCATGCCGGCCGCAAAGGGGTTCAACATGATCTATTACGTCGAGGACGATGACAACATCAGGGATTTGACGGTCTATGCACTGCGCAAGCAGGGAATCGAGGCCGAGGGCTTTTCGTGTGATGGCGAGTTTAAGACCGCCGTGGCGCGACGGGTGCCCGATGCTGTGCTGCTCGACATCATGCTGCCCGATACCGACGGCTTGGCGATTATGCGTCGTCTGCGTGCCGATCGCCTGACGGCGACGGTGCCCATTATGATGCTCACCGCCAAGGACACCGAGCTCGACAAGGTCATGGCGCTCGATGGCGGTGCCGACGATTACCTGACCAAGCCGTTCTCGCTTATGGAACTCGCTAGCCGTTGCCGTGCGCTGCTGCGCCGCGGCGGCATGGTCAAGCAGGCGAGCGATGTGCTCAGCGTGGGCGATATCGTACTTTCGCCCAGCCACCGCGAAGTGACCGTCGCCGGTGAACCGCTCAAGCTCACGCTGCGCGAATTCGACCTGCTCGAATACCTCATGCGCAAACCTGGCGTGGTCTTTACCCGCGAGTCGTTGCTGCAGAGCGTATGGGGCTGGGACTTCGACGGCGGTTCGCGCACCGTCGACGTGCATGTGCAGACACTCCGCCAAAAGCTCGGCGAGCGTGCGAGCGCCATAGAGACCGTGCGCGGCGTGGGCTATCGTCTGGCCGAGCCTACGGCCGATGACGATGCCGAAGGAGCCGACAGCGCGGCTAGCGCATCGGAGGAGTAGCTCGTGGTCTTAGCCCCCCAGGGAAAACGCACCCTGTCGCATCGCGTGTTCGCGACGATTTTTCTTTGCGCTATGGCGGTTATCGTGGCGTTTACGGTGCTGGGCGCGTTCTTTGTGCAAAATACCCTGGCAGATGCCACGAGCGCCAACCTTTCGCAGGAAACCGAGCTTATTGCCGCTGCCCTCAATGAGCAGCAGGAGCCCATTGCCTTTCTGCGCAGTTTCGATCGCGAGGACTTGCGCATCACGCTGATCAACAAAGACGGGTCGGTTGCCTACGACAACGAGGCATCGCCTTCTATGCTGCCCAATCACGGCGATCGCCCCGAGGTCGTCAAGGCTTTCGAGAACGGCTCGGGTTCTGCGGAGCGCGCAAGCTCCACGCTCGACGAGATTATGCTGTACCGAGCTGTCCGACTTAATAACGGCCAAGTTGTCCGCTTGGCGCAGGCCCAACCTGGCGTTGCGGCGATTCTGATGTCTCTCGTGGCGCCGATGCTGCTCATTGCGGCGGCAGGTGCGGTGCTCTCGTTTTTCTTGGCGCGTCGTGAGTCCCGTGCCATCATTGAGCCGTTGCAGGAGGTCGATCTGGATCATCCACGCCGCAGCTACGAGCATGCTTATGCCGAGATGGTTCCCATGCTCGAGCGCATTGAGTCGCAACGCCAGGAGCTCAAGCGCCAGATGGCGGTGCTGGCGGACAACGACCGCATGCGCCGCGAGTTCACGGCCAATATCACCCATGAGCTCAAGACGCCGCTTACGGCAATCTCAGGCTATGCCGAGCTCATCGCGAACGGTATGGTCGAGGGTGAGGACGATCTGCGCACCTTTGGCGGCCGCATCTACCGTGAGGCGGGCCGTTTGGCGGCGCTCGTCAACGATATCCTCACGCTTTCGAACTTGGATGAGGCCGAGCGTGCGAGCGATGGCGAGGCGGTGCCTATTGGCTCCGCGGAGCCCATTGAGCTTTCGCGTGCTATCTACGCGGTCGAGCAGCGTCTTGAGCAGGTCGCTCGCCAGGCAAATGTGACGATAGGCCATGAGACCAAGCCTGTGGTCGTCGAAGGCGTATCGCGCCTGATCGATGAGCTCATCTATAACCTGGCGAGCAACGCCATTCGCTACAACCGGCCCGGCGGTACGGTGACGTTGCGGTGCGGAACCAACGGCGACGGGCGCCCGTATCTGTCGGTTGCCGATACGGGTATTGGCATTGCGCCCGAGGAACAGGGTAAGGTATTCGAGCGTTTCTATCGCGTTGACAAGAGCCGTTCTAAAGCGCGCGGTGGAACGGGTCTGGGTCTGGCCATCGTCAAGCATGCCGCCCTGTATCATCACGCCTCGCTCGATCTGTCGAGCGAGTTGGGGGTGGGGACCACCATCACGGTGACGTTTCCCGTGCAACAGGACGAGCAGTTCGTGTAGCGGTACTGCAAACATGTGAATTTCATGCCGCATCGGGGCTGCCGGTGCGGCGTTAATGTTGCGCAACAATGGTGTAAGCGCTGTATCTTATGTATAGAGTTCGGACATGGCAAAAAGATGCGATATCATACGAGCAGTTTTGTCGATATGAACTAGGGAAATGAAAGGCAAGCTGCATGACCCTTCTCGAACTGTTCCAGCTGCTTAAAAAGCACCTCAAGCTGGTCATCGCCCTTCCGGTGGTCTGCGCGATCGCCATGGGCGTCGTGTCCTTCACCATGATGGACAACACCTACACCGCCACGACGAGCATGTACATTCTCGCCAAGACCGATGGTAACCAGACGAGCTACTACAACGACCTGTCGGCGAGCCAGATGCTCTCCAACGATATCGCGACGCTGCTCGATAGCGACAGCGTCAAGAGCGGTGCTGCTAAGGAGCTGGGTCTTTCCAACTTGGATGATTACAAGGTGAGCGTTACGAGCGAGACCACGACTCGTGTCATTTCGCTGTCCGTGACCGGTGACAGCCCCGACGGTGCCGCCGCTGTCGCCAACGCCATTGCCAACTCGGTGTCTACCGTGGCTCAGGACGTTGACGCCGCCCAGGCCGTCAACGTGATCGATAAGGCAAAGATCCCCAGCCAGCCCAGCGGCCCCAACCGCAAGCTCTATATCGCGGTCGCCGCTCTGGCCGGTCTATTCGTCGCCGTTGCAATTGTCGTGCTGCTCGACATGCTCAATACCCGCGTCCGCTCCGTCGACGATGCCGTTGAGCTGCTCGGTGTGCCCGTTATCGGTCGTTTCCCCGTTGTGAAGGGCGGTAAGTAATTCATGGCCCGTAAAAAGAAAACCAGCGATACCCTCGCCTTTAGCAACGCAGCCAAGACGCTGCTGGCAAATATTCGCTTTGCGAGTGTCGATACGCCGATCAAGTCCATTACCGTGACGTCCTCCATCCCCAACGAGGGCAAGTCCACCATTGCGGTCAACCTGGCTCAGGCCATTGCGACCAGCGGCAAGAGCGTCCTGCTCGTCGAGTGCGACATGCGTCACCGTACGCTTGCCAACCTGCTGGGCCTCCGTCATTCCGGTGGCCTGTACGCCGTCCTTTCCGACCAGATGTCGATTGACGAGGCTGTCGTCGAAACCGGTCAGCCCAACTTCTTCTTCCTCGATGCCGAGCCGCGCATTCCCAACCCGGCTGACATTATCGCCTCGCGTCGCTTTGCCAAGCTGGTTGCCGCGCTGGAGGAGAAGTACCAGTACGTCATCTTTGATACGCCGCCCGTGGGTACGTTTGTCGATGCCGCCGAGGTCGCGGCGATTACCGACGGCACCATTTACGTTATCCGCGAGGACTTCGCCAAGCGCAACGAGATTCTTGCCGCCTTCGACCAGCTCAACAAGGCCGAGGTGAACGTGATCGGTACGGTCATGAACTGCTGCGAGACTTCGAGCCATGACTACTATTACTCGTATTATGGCGAGGACAAGGGCCAGAACAACGCTGTCACCGGGGTTAACCCTGCTATTGGCGGTGCCGCTGCAACGGGGACCCCTGCGAAGGCGAAGCGTTTTAAGAAATAGCAACGACGCAGATAAGAGGGCGATATGCGAGACATCCACTGCCATATCCTGCCCGGTGTTGACGCTGTCTCTTATACACATCTGACGCTGCCGACGAGCGATCTAGTGTAGATC
>CABSMB010000069.1 GCA_902478705.1 uncultured Collinsella sp.
GCGTCAGATGTGTATAAGAGACAGGCCCGAAAGCGTCTCGGTATCGCGATGAAGCCAGTCCTCCAGACCAAAGAAATAGCTGGTCTCGGCAACACGGCGGCGCATCTCGTCGCGCGACACACCCAGATTCTCTAGGCCAAACGCCATCTCGTGCCACACGGTCTCGCACACAATCTGGTTCTCGGGATCCTGGAACACGTAGCCCACGCGCTCCGCAGACGCGCGCACGTCCATGTCGGCAACGTTCTCGCCCAGCACGCGCGTATCGCCAGCGCGCTCGCCCGCCGGAGCGATCTCGGGCTTGAGCAGCGACAGCAGCGTCGACTTACCCGATCCGGTACCGCCAACAAGCAGCGCAAATGCACCTTGGGGAACAGACCAGTCGAGCCCCTCGAGCACCGCAGCTTCAGCCCCGGGGTAGGCAAAGCTCAGGCTCCGCACCTCAATCGCCGGCATATCCGGGCCGCACGCCGCGCCCGACACCGGGCCCCTATCCAACCGAGACATCAGCCGAACCTCTTCTCATCGATCGCGTGCAGCACGCAGGGCAGCACCATCCAAGCAGCGTACACGACATAGCCCAGCCACGGCGCGGGCACCAAAAGCTGCGGGTAAAACGAATACTGCGTTGTCGCGGTCCATGCCACTGCCACCGCGGCGGCACCAAACAGCGCGAGCCCGACCAGCGCGGCAACGTCGCTGCGCCCCAGTCGATACCGCGCGTACGTCGTACGGCGCGACGCAGCACCCCACCCGCGCGAGCGCATGGCATCCGCGCGCTCAAGCGAATCTTCCATGCCCCAGCCCATCAGCACGCTCGACGCCCGCAGGCGCGATCGCACGGGATCGGTGGGCGCACGCCCCGGTACATCAATCGCATCCTGCACCGCCAGTACCGTGCGGCCGCGGCGCAAAAACTGTGGGATAAGCCGCATACACATCGAAATCATGAGCGCGATCACCGGCGCGGCGTTGCCCAACAGCGCGAGCACCTTGTCGTATTCGAGCATCGACGCCGCGGCCTCAAACCACAGCACGCTCGCCACAAACAGCCCGCCCATGCACAGACCGTAAACCATGCTCTCTAGATACACCGCACGCATGCCAATACGAAACAGCTCCGTCGAGCCCGAGGCGCTAAACAGCGGATTGAGCACCGCGATGATCAAAATCACCGGCAGCTGCCAGCGAAGCGCCCCCAACGTGCGCGCAACACCGCGCGTCGCAAGCCCGTACGCCAACCCGCCCGCAAGCGACAGCGCGATCAGCATCGGTTGCATCGAGAACATGGTGAGCCCCAACGTCAGTACCATGTAGAGCGCCGGCACCGCCGGATGCGACATCGAAAATGCCGCGACGGGATCGTTGCCAAACTCCTCTCGTATGTTGTCCACGGGCACCCCCGTCCCCTCGCTCAAACGGCAGCTCCGCAATACCGCCGCCGCCATACACAACCAGCGCAAACACCACGCCGGCGGCAGCGACATCGGCCGTCGCGTGTCAATCGTTACGCGCTCATCATATGCCTGCGGTATCATATTGCGCCGTGTATCGTTTCCAAACACACGTCTCTATAACGTAACAGGAGATCACATGGACGCAACCGCAATTATCCTCGCCGCCGGCGAGGGCACCCGCATGAAGTCGAACCACTGCAAGGTTTCGCACAAGATCCTGGGTAAGCCCATGGTCCAGTGGATCGTCGACGCCACCATCAAGGCCGGCTGCAGCCGCGTCGTGGTCGTCATCGGCAGCCACGCCGACGAGATGCGCGCCCTCATCGATGGTGCCTACGACAACAGCGCCACCAAGGTCGAGTGCGTCGAGCAGACCGAGCGCCTGGGCACCGGCCATGCCGTCAAGGTCGCGCTCGAAGCCTGCGGCATCACGCAAGGCCCCGTCGTCGTGCTCAACGGCGACCTGCCGCTCATCACCGCCGACACCGTCGCCAAGTTCGCGCAGACCGTCGCCACCGGCGAGCTCGCCTGCACCGTCATGACCATGACCCCGCCCGATCCTTTTGGCTACGGCCGTATCAAGCTGGGCGCCGATGGTCAGATCGAGCGCATCATCGAGCAGAAGGACTGCACGCCCGAGCAGGCCGCCACGCTGCTGGAGTGCAACGCCGGCTGCTACGCCTTCGACGGCGCGCAGCTCGCCGCCCACATCAACGAGATCGGCAACGACAACGCGCAGTCCGAGTACTACCTGCCCGACATGCTCGAAATCCTCAAGGGTCACGGCCAGGCGGTCTCCATCTTCCACTGTGACGACTACCGCGACGGCCTGGGCGTCAACAGCCGCATCCAGCTCGCGCAGCTCACCGCCATCGCGCGCGACCGCATCAACGAGCACTGGATGGCCGAGGGCGTTACGTTCATCGACCCCACGCAGGCCTGGATCGGTCCCGACGCCACCATCGGCCGCGACACCGTCGTGTGGCCGCAGACGCATCTGATCGGTCACGTCACCGTGGGCGAGGAGTGCCAGCTCGGCCCCAACAGCCGCCTCACCGACACCACTGTTGGCAGCGGCTGCACCATCGATGAGACCATCGCCATCGAGGCCGTCATCGAGAACGGCGTCGACTGCGGTCCGCGCGCCTACCTGCGCCCGGGCACCCATATGCTCGACGGCTCCAAGGCCGGCACGCATGTGGAGATCAAGAAGTCCACGATCGGCGAGGGCTCCAAGGTGCCGCACCTGTCCTACATCGGCGACACCACCATGGGCTCCGGCGTCAACGTAGGCGCGGGCTCCATCACCTGCAACTACGACGGCGTCCACAAGCACAAGACCGTCATCGGCAAGGATGCCTTTATCGGTTCTGACACCATGATGGTCGCGCCCGCCCAGATTGGCGACGGTGCGCTCGTGGCCGCCGGCTCCGTCATCACCGAGCCGGTCCCGGCCGACGCACTCGGTCTGGGCCGCGCCCGTCAGGTAAATATTGAGGGCTGGGCCGCCGATTATCGCCGCCGTCTGCACGAGGACGACGAGGCATAACGTTTTACCAAGCACAAAAGGAGCTGTTCCATGGGGACGGCTCCTTTTTCTATCGTGACCTGCGTGACCGGATGAGTGGTCGGTTCGTGTCCGTTGGCGGTAAAGACGTTATCAAGACTCGATAAACCCCGCCGCGCGGTTACAATGCAAAAAGGCATCTATATGGCATTCGATGTATAAAGGAGAAGGGTAATGCCGATTAATGATCCCGAGAAGTCGGAGAATATGCGCAAGTCCATCCGCGTGTATTCCGGTTCCTCCAACCGTCCCCTCGCTCAGAAGATCGCTGAGTACCTTGGGGTCGAGCTTTCGGGCCTTACGCTAAAGCAGTTCGCCAATGGTGAGATTTACGCCCGCTACGACGAGACCGTCCGCGGCGCCGACGTCTTCCTGATTCAGTCCGTGGCCGGCGGCAACGTCAACGACATGCTCATGGAGCTGCTCATCGCCACCGACGCTGCCAAGCGCGCATCCGCCCGCTCCATCACCGCCGTTATCACCCACTACGGCTATGCCCGCCAGGACCGCAAGGCCGGCCCGCGCGAGCCCATCACCGCCCGCCTCGTCGCCAACCTGCTCGAGCGCGCCGGCGTCGACCGCATCATCACCCTCGACCTGCACCAGGGTCAAATCCAGGGCTTCTTTGATATCCCGGTTAACCACCTGTCCGCACTGCCGCTGTTTGGCCAGTACTACAACGACATGCACTTCGACACCGACAACCTGGTTGTCGTCTCCCCCGACGTGGGTCGCGCCAAGGCCGCCAAGAAGCTGTCCGACATGCTCGGCTGCGACCTGGCCATCGCCCACAAGGGCCGTCCGCGCCACAACGCCGCCGAGGTCATGGGCATCATCGGTGACATCAAGGGCAAGACCTGCGTCATCAACGACGACATGATCGACACCGCGGGCACCCTGTGCGCCAACGTCAAGGAGCTCAAGGCTATGGGCGCTGGCGACATCTACGTCTGCGCCACCCACGGCATCTTCTCCGGTCCGGCCATCGAGCGCCTGAACGACGCCCCGATCGTCGAGTGCGTCGTCACCGACGCCATTCCCGTCGAGGTCGGCGGCAAGATCAAGACCATCTCGGTCGCCGAGGAGTTCGCTCAGGCCATCTCCGCCGTTTACCACGAGGAGCCCGTCTCCACGCTCGTCGGCGGCGACTTCGCGCTGTAGTCGCTCGACCCTCGCATCCCTCCGGAAGCCCCGGACACGCCTGCGGGGTTATCACGCGAACGTCCTCGCCGCTTTGCGGCTGCGGGATGTTCGCTTTGATAACCCCTCCCGGCGTGTCCGGGGCTTCCTGCTGTCTCGGGGCAGCTGTTTTCTGAAATGACTTTGCTGCAACCTTTCCTCGCCTTCGGCGGGCGTGGTAGCCTTTGTCGTTGATTGAACTTTTTTACGTAACGGAGGACAAACATGGCAGCTGCACAGCCGCTTAAGATTCGCATGGTTGCCGGACTTGGCAACCCGGGCGAGGAATATGCCGAGACCCGCCACAACGCTGGCTTCAAAGCAATCGACGAGTTGGCCCGTCAGGCCGGTGTCACGTACTGGAAAAACCAGGCCGGCGCCGAGGTCGCGCTCATCAACATCAACGACCCCGAGGAAGTGGGCGGCAAGCGCCAGATTGTGCTGGTCAAGCCGCAGTCGTACATGAATACCTCGGGCGGCCCCATCTCCAAGCTCTGCCGCGAGTACAAGATCAAGGCCGAGGAACTGCTCGTAATCCACGACGAGCTCGATATTCCCGCCGGCGACGTGCGCGTCAAGGTAGGCGGCGGTCACGCCGGCCACAACGGCCTGCGTTCCATCATCGACAAGATGGGCAGCCGCGACTTCAGCCGCATCCGCACCGGCATCGGCAACCCTCCCGGCAAGATGGCCGTCGCCGACTACGTGCTTAAGCAGCTGCGTGCCCGCGAGGCCGAGGATTTCCAGGACACCTGCGTCCGCGCGGCCGACGCCGCCGGCCTGGCGATCGTGCACGGCGTGATCTATGCCCGCGACCACGTCAACGGCGCCGCCTCCGCCAACGGCAAGCACTAAAACCTACCATTTAGGGACAGGTTTATTTTGTCAGGTTTTACCTGCGGAAACGCCCCAGTTGCGGCATCGCAATAAACCGCGCGCCGCCATACGCACATAGCACCCCAAAGGGGGCCGGCCTCATCACAACCCGAGGCCGGCCCCCTTTGCCGTTTTACCCGATAAAACTGACCAAAATAAACCTGCCCCTGTTTGGTAGGCCGAAGTGGATAAACCCTGCTCCCAACCGCCGAAGACACACGTAAGTGACATGTCCATGAGGGTATAATTTGCACCGTATGTCTGCACAACGCCTGTGCACGTACGGTTTTATTCGGGCTACCGTCCATTTCCGTGGAGGCACGGTTCGGCAGCCCTAACAAGAGAGGGGTTCTATGTATAAGATCCTGGAGAAGACGCAGTTCTCGGAGAAGGTGTTCAAGTTCCGCATCGAGGCGCCTGCAATCGCCAAGCATGCGCACGCTGGACAGTTCCTCATGGTTCGCGCCAACGAGACGGGCGAGCGTGTCCCGTTTACCCTGGCCGGCTGGAACGGTGACGAGGGCTGGGTCGAGTTCATCTTCATGGTGATCGGCAAGACCACCGAGATGCTGTCCACCTACGAGGCCGGCGAGTCGCTGCGCGACGTCGTGGGCCCGCTGGGCGTTCCCACCGAGATGGCCGAGGGCCCCTGCGCCGTCATTGGCGGCGGCGTCGGCCTGGCAATTGCCTTCCCGGTCGCCAAGCACCTGGTCGAGACCGGCCACGAGGTGCACGCCATCATGGGCGCCCGCACCAAGGACCTCCTGCTCATGGAGGACCAGTTCCGCGAGCTCCTCGACGAGGACCACATCCACATCACCACTGACGACGGCTCCTACGGCGAGCAGGGCGTTGTCACCGCTCCGCTGGAGCGCCTGCTGCAGGACAAGGCCGTGAGCCAGGTCTTCTGCGTCGGCCCCGTTCCGATGATGAAGTTCTCGACCCTCACCGCCCAGAAGTACGACACCCCCATCACCGCGTCGCTCAACCCCATCATGGTTGACGGCACCGGTATGTGCGGCTGCTGCCGCGTCGAGGTGGGCGGCGTGACCAAGTTCGCTTGCGTCGACGGCCCCGACTTCGATGCCACCCTGGTCGACTGGGATGACCTTCGTGCCCGCCAGGCCGCTTACCGTTCCGAAGAGGGCGAGTCCCTCAAGGCCTATGAGGAAAAGAGCTGCGCATGCCACTAGTTAACGGTCGTTTCGTTGCCGATATGAAGTCGCCCCGCACCCCCGATAACGAGGAGCCGGCTGCCGAGCGCGCCTGCGACTTCCGCCCTGTCGACAAGGGCTTCACCGAGGAGATGGCGCTGGCCGAGGCCGAGCGCTGCCTCAACTGCAAGAAGCCGTTCTGTGTTGAGGGCTGCCCCGTCAACATCAACATCCCCCGCTTTATCGAGCAGATCCGCGCGAAGGACTTCGGCGGCGCCCTTGATACCATCCGCGAGGACTCCATGCTTCCCGCCATCTGCGGCCGCGTCTGCCCGCAGGAGAACCAGTGCGAGGGCAAGTGCATCCGTGGTAAGAAGTCCGAGCCCGTGGCCATCGGCCAGCTCGAGCGCTTCCTGGGTGACCGCCCCGAGCTCGCCTCCACGCCCAAGATGGCCCCCAAGAACGGCAAGAAGGTCGCCGTCGTCGGCTCCGGCCCGTCCGGCATCACCTGCGCCGGCGAGCTCGCCCGTAACGGCTTTGACGTCACCGTCTTCGAGGCTT
>CABSMB010000070.1 GCA_902478705.1 uncultured Collinsella sp.
ACCAAAGATGGCGGTGAAAATCCAGGTGATGATATTGGAAACAATGCCCGTCAAGAACTCGGGAAGAATCGAGGCACAGAACAGCTTGCCCAGGTTGGCCTTATAGGACTTCCAGACCTTCTCGAGCGAAAACGCGCTTTCCACGCGGCCGGCGACTGCAAAGTGCATCACGGCAGCGTCACCAAACATCTTAAAGAAAATGCCCAACACCGCCGATACGATCATGGCAAAGACAAGCAGACCCATCGACCCGATGAGTGCGCCCTCGAGGCCGCTCGAACCGAAGTAATAGTACGAACCAACGGCACCGATCACAGCGCTCTCAAGCACCGAGAACACCACGCCAATCACCGGAATAATGGCCACGAACCCGAGCACGTTCGTAATGACAGACGAGAAGATGCCCAGCCCAAAGGAGGTCGAGCGCAGCAGTGGACGCTCCATGCCGTTATCGTCCTTGAGCGACAGGTCGCGACCCCACTCGATAGCAAAGCCAGCGCCGCACACGCTTGCCACGTAAGCGAGCAAAAAGCCAATGGCCGCCGCGATGCCACCGATAACGGGGATAAACAGCACCAGCACCGACACGACGCAGATCAGCGCCGGCAAAAAGGCAATCTGACATACGCGAACCAGGGCGCCGGGAACCTTAATCATGTCGTTGAAGGCCTGCGCCATGCAGCCCTTGGGCACGTTCATAGCCGGCTGGGGCGCAACGAACGGCTGCGGCTGCGGTTGGGCAAACGGCTGACCCTGCGGCTGAGGTTGAGCTTGCGGAGCGGGGCCGGCGGCCTTGCCCTCGGTATTAGGGGCACCGCACACGCCGCAGAACTTGTCGTTATCGCCCATGGGGGCGCCACACTGCGAACAGAACATCGAAATCATCCCTTCGTATCTAGAGCGAATCACCTGGATCGCAAACGATGTCTTTGGCAACATTATCGCCCAATGTGGGGACAAATACCCCAAGATGACCAATTTGCAACGTAGGCGGCTTTATTCAATGATTCGAAGGGTATATCCGCGCTAGTTCGTGCCGCGGAAGCCCTTGCCCACAATCTCGGAGCTGTCAACGATCGTGATAAACGCATTCGGATCGATATCGCGGGTATAGCGGCGCAGTTGTACTGCCTCGCGACGGCTCAGCACGCTCATAATCACCGTGACGCACCTGCCCGAGAAGGCGCCGTAACCACGGCTGATCGTTGCCGTGCGGTTGAGATGCTTGACGATAAACTCCTCGACCTTAAGGGGCTCGGAGCAAATGATCGTGCAGACCTTGCGCAAGTGAATGCTCTCGATGGCCTTGTCGACCACGAGCGTCTTGGCAAACAGGCCAAGTACGCAGTACAGGCCGACGCGCGGGCCATACAGGAAAGCCGCGACGGTCACGATGCCGATATCGACCAGCAACAAGGCGCGTCCGATCTCGAGCGTCGTACGACGCTTGAGGATCATGGCAAGGATGTCGGTGCCGCCCGTCGAGGCGCCAATGTCAAAGACAATGGCACTGCCCAGCGCCGGCAAGATGACGGCAAAACACAGGTCGAGCCACATATCGCCCGTCATCGAAACATCCGTCGGAATGAAGAGCTCAAACAGCGAGACGTAGGCCGAAAGCGCAAACGAGGCAAAGACACTCCAAAGGATTGCCTTGCGCTCCAAAAAGATAAAACCCAGGATGACCAGGACCGCGTTGATAATCCACATAAAGACGCCGACGGGCAGAGTCGGGAACAGCGTGGAAAGAATGACCGACACGCCCGAGGTGCCGCCGAAGGCAAAGTGATTGGGGGTTTTAAAGGCCACGATGGCAAAGGCCGTGAGGATCAGGCCCAGATTGAGCTCGGCAAAAAAGCGCGGAAAGCCTGGCTCCTGGCTGCGCTTGCGGCCGGCGCGCTCGCCACGTTCGATATCCTCGCGACCGACAACGCGCTCCATCGGCACCACCGGAGGACGATGCATCTCCTCGGCGGCACGCGACGCCGCCTCTGCCGCAGCGGCTTCAATCGCCCATGCCTTGCTTTCGGTCTCGTGTTCGTCGGCCATTACGGCAACCCCTCGTTAACAATTTGGAAACAATGCGCCCATTAGGGTAACGCGGAACGCGAAGATTGCAACCCTTAGTTAGACGAGCGGTATGCCTGCATCGGGGGCATATAGAAAACGGTCGACCGCACTTTTGCTTGCGCGGTCGACCGTTTAGCGTTTTCGCAGGTAAAACCTGCCAAAATAAACATCCCTTTTTGGTAGGTTACTCGTGCTGGCTGGTGCGGTGCTCGTACTCCTCGGGGGTGATGACATCCTCGATGCGCAGGTTGACGCCTGCCACCTCAAGGCCGGTCATCGCGGCCAGACGCTCGGTGACGCGCGCCTTAACGTCGTCAAAGATCGCAGGCGCATAGGCGCCGTACTCGATGATGACCGAGATGTTGACGACCACGCGGTTGTCATCGGTGACCTCAACCGTCACGCCCTTGGTCAGGTTCTCGGCACCAAACTGCTCCTGCACAAAGTGCATGAGGTTGCCCTTCATGCCCAGGACGTGCGGCACCTCGCGGGTGGCCATGGCGACGATTTTCTCGATCACGCCGTTGGAATAGGTCAGCGAGTCCTCGGACTCGTCCGCCTCCTCGTCGTCCTCGTCCGCCTCGTCTTCGGACTCGGCCTCGACGAGCGCCTCGTCCTCGAGCGTTACGTCCTCCGCCTCGGCGGCGACGGCCTCATTCGCCTCGAGCTCGGTATCGGCCACATCGACCTTCGTGTTAAAAGCCATGGTTCCTCCTTATGCCTGCCGCAGATGCGACAGTCGAATACATATTAGCGGCCGCTAAACAGACGGCCGAAGAAGTTGACGATACCGTTCTCGCCGTCGCGAATCTGGCCGATCACGGCGCCAATCAGCACAAAGAATGCGATGACGAGCGTGTCCCACAGGCCCAACGTAAGTACCAGCACGGCGAGGATAAAGCCTGCCAAGGCGCCGAGCGTAGTATTGGGGTGGCGCACGGCGTAGCTCCAGATAGCAGCGCCCGTACCTTTGATGAGCCCCATGGCCTCGTCAAAGTCGTTGGCGGCGCTGTCGTGCTGCTCGCCGGCCTCGGGCTTGGTGTCGGTGGTCTCGCCTGCCGGCGTAGCGTTCTGGTCGATCGTCAGGCGCGGCGTGCGGGCGGTCTTGTCTTGGTTGGTATCACTCACCGGAAACCTCCACGGTCTGGACGGTAGTCTTGGACGGCAAAAAACGGACGCGCGCGGTCGTGCCCGGCGTGCCGAGCATGGTGTCGCAGGCCTTCTCGATGCGCTGCTGCATCGAGGTGGCAAGAGCGGCAACGTCCTTATCATCGAGCGCGATGGCCTCGACCTTAAAACGAACGCGCGACTCGTCGGAGCCTTGAACGCGTGCCTCGATACGCTCAACCATCACGCGATCATCGAACTCCGCCGCGGCACGGGCGCACGAGGAAAGCGCTGCGAGCGTGACCTCGATATTGCGCTCCCCCGCCGGATGCACGCAGGACGGCTCGCGACGCGCGAACATCAGGCGGAAAAACCCGATAAGCACGCCAAGTGCCACGATGGCGGCGCACACCGTAACGACGACGCGAGGCATGGTGTCACGCAACAGCAGCATAAAGCGATACGTATACGGTCCCCAGAACTGGCAGACAAGCGTACCCAGCGCCACGATGGCGGCGGCAAGATACACGATCGCTAGGGCTCGTTTGAGTACGCGCACGCGCGCTCCCTTCAGGTTTCGGTCCACAGAATGCAAAACGGTTCGCATCATTATAAAAGAGCCGGGTCCGGTGCTCTACGCACGCGGATCCGGCTCATCTATTCCACGAGGCTTGCATGCTCGCTTCATTATGCCCAGATATGCACGGCTTAACCCGTGCGGGCGCTACTCCTCCTCGAGGGCAGCGATGACCTCGTCAGTCATATCCATGGTGCTGTAGACGTCCTGGACGTCGTCGAGCTCCTCAAGACGGTCGATGAGGCGCTGGACCTTCTTGGCGTCGGTACCGGAGACCTCGGTCGGGGTGGTCGGGACCATGGTGGTCTCGGAGCCCTTGACCTGGACGCCCTGCTCCTCGAGCGCCTTGGAGACAGCCATGACGTCGTTAGCAGCGGTCCAGACAATCCACTCCTCGCCGGCGTCCTCGTAGTCCTCGCCACCGGCCTCGGCGATGGCCATCATGAACTCATCCTCGTCACCGGCAGGACCGTTGGCGATCATGGTCTCCTTCTTGGCGTTCTCGTCCAGGATCTCCTTGGCGACGACGATCTGGCCCTTGCGCTCAAACTGGAAGGCGACGGAGCCCGAGGTGCCCAGGTTGCCACCAGCGTGGGAGAAGGCGGAACGGACATCAGCGGCGGTGCGGTTGCGGTTGTCGGTCAGGCAGTCAACGTAGACGGCGACACCGGCGGGACCATAGCCCTCGTACACGATGTTCTCGTAGACAGCGGCGTCGGCACCCGAACCGAAGGCCTTGTCGATAGCGGACTTGATCTTGTCCTTGGGCATGGACTGAGCCTTGGCCTTAGCAACAGCAGCAGCGAGGCTGGCGTTGTTCTCAGGCAGCGGGTCGCCGCCGAGACGGGCAGCAACGGTGATGTTGCGGCTCAGCTTGGAGAAGAGGGCGGAACGCTTGGCGTCCTGCGCGCCCTTACGATGCTTGGTTGTGGCCCACTTAGAGTGTCCGGACATACGTGTCTCCTATCGGTTTCGACCTAAAGCCCAGCGCAGATGCTCGGGCAATATAAACAAACGTCGTTATGATATACCTACTGGCCTGCGAGATAAACCCCAAAATGAAGGCGTCGTGATGATACAGCCCCTTGGTGCAAAGTAACCTGTCCCCTTTGCACCAAATTAGGACCAGAGGAGGTCGCTGCGGGTGATGGTGGCGCCGATGGCAAAGGGCATGCAGGCGATGACCGGATACAGGTAGCGCATGTAGGTCGAGCCGTTGCAGGGACCGATCAGGCACACGGCGAGCACGCCCAGCAGCGGCACCCAAATGGCCAGCCCGCGCCACGAATGACGACGTAGCAGATAGACCACCACGGCGATCATGATCCACACATAGGTGGCCGAGCTCATGGTGAGCGAGATAAACGGGATGCGCTGCACCGCCACGCGATACAGGTTGATCAGGTGGTCGCACCAGCGCACAACCTTGCTATCGACCGGATGGAAGTCGAAGTACTTGAGGTTATCGGGCTTTGCCATAATCTCGGCACTGCGCGCCGTGCTGTAGACCCATGCGTCGCGAGCGCTCGGATAAAAATACCCATAGTAGTTATTGATGAGCGCCGAGATATAGCACCCGGGGTCCTTTTTGAACATCTGGGCCCACACCTCAAAATAGGCATTGATGTCCCCCTGCGAGGCATACTCGTTAAAGCAGTTCTTCACGGCGTCGGACTTATCCGGGTTGTAACGGCGGCCCAGATTCTCGTACTTGAGCACACGGTCGATCACGGCACGCTCTTCGTCGGTCACCAAGCCGTCGCAAGGAGCCTCCACGATGGTGCCGTCCTCCTTAACCGTGGGGTTGACACCCGAGTTGAGGCCGTCGTGCTTTTGGACGAAACGAGCCGTCTGCTGGAACGGAATCGAGAGGATTTCGCGCTTGGAACCAGGCGTGATGTCGTGCGCCGGCATAAAGACCTTGGTGAAGTACATATTGGAGGCAAGACAGAGCGCAAGCACCGCAAGAACGCCCACCCAGCGGAAACGCGGGATGGCGCCCGAAGGCGCAGCACCAGCCTGTTCGGCCGCACGACGAGCCACATGCGCGTCCCACGCGCAAAACGCCGCCGCGATCACGCATGCCGCCAGGGGAAACACCAGGCCGCCATTGCGCAGAAACGTGGAACCCATGGCGCCCAGAGCGAGCAGCAGCCAGTCGTGGCGCGCAAAGAGCACAGGCCTCTGTTCGCCTGCACGCTCGACATTGGCATCGCGACGGGGCAGGCCGCAGGCCACGAGCTTCACGGTCTGCACCAACAGCACCAAAAACGCGTCGGCAAACAGCACGTCTTTGGTAAGCAAGGCCGCGTAGTTGGAGAACATGGGCATAAACACAAAGAACAGCAGGATTACGCCGCGGACCGGCAGGCTCACGCCCAGCTTGCGCAGCGACGAGATGGAATAGGCCATGCAGGCGGCCGTAATGACGAACTGAGCGCAGGTGTAGATGGCAAGACCTGCGTTGGCGCTGTTGAACAGTGAAAGCCCCAGCTGGACGCACGAACCGATGATAGCCGTATGCACCACGGGGTGATGTCCGTTGAGCAGCACATTGGGATTGAGCAGACGCAGGTAGTCACTCGTGCCGTTGGGGTAGTTGAACCACTGGCGAATCTGCGCACCCGTATCTCCCATAAAAAGGCCGGGCAGCGAAGCGATGAGCGTGGGCGCCCAGGCGACCATAAGCACCAGGAAGGGCCCGGCAAAGGGATGGACCGAGAGCACGGCGTGAGCCACACGCCATACGCGGCCAAAGTGCGCTTCAGAAAACGGAATGCGCCGAGAGCTCAGCCAATCTAGACACTCAAAAGCCAGATAGAAGGCAACGACCGCCAAGAGCATCCAGCCCGCACCGCCTATCCAGGCACAGATAATGCGGGCCTTGTCGCCGAGCACGATCTCGGCCGAATCGGTGAGGTCGTAGCTGCGGCCAAACACCATGCAGACGGCAAAGAACAGCGACGGAAGGATCACCGAGGGACGCCAGGCGTCGCCGCGGCCAAAGAATACGTAGCGAAACGGCAGCGTGAGCAGGC
>CABSMB010000071.1 GCA_902478705.1 uncultured Collinsella sp.
AAAGAGCGCTACGGCCAGCACGTTGTGCGCAAAGCCGATGTAGCTCTTGCCGTATGCAGCGAAAAAGCCGCTAAAGCAAATGTGGATGCCGGCAAAGATTGCGTCGAAAATGTAGCTGTGCATATAGCCGGTACCGGCCGCGACCACCGCGGGGTCCTTGGCAAAAAAGCCGATAAACGCCGGTGCCACCAGCCACATCAGCACCGTGATCAGGCAGCCGTACACTACCGAGATGGTCATGGCGTTCTTGAGCACCTGACGTGCGCGGTCGCCCTTGCCCGCGCCGGCGTTTTGCGCCGTGAGCGCGCTGACGGTGGCGCCCATGGAACTCGGCACAATGAACAAAAAGCTGATCATCTTCTCGACCAGGCCCACGGCGGCGGCGTCGACGAGCCCTCGATGGTTGGCGATGACGGTGATAAACATAAACGCCACCTGGATGCAGCCGTCCTGCACGGCCACGGGCACGCCGATCTTAAGAATGCTGCCGAGCACCTCGGCCTGGGGGCGCAGGTCGCTGCGCTTAACGTGGATGTTCGTACGGCGGCTCTTAAGCCACACGAGTGCGAGCGCAACGCTGGCCGTCTGGGCGGTTACCGTGCCGAGCGCCGCACCCACGGGGCCGAGCCCCATATGCCCGATAAACAGAAAATCGAGCGCGATGTTGATGATGCACGCCACGCCAATCACGTACATGGGCGAGCGCGAATCGCCCAGGCCGCGAAAGATGGCTGAAAGAATGTTGTATGCGGCGATAAACGGAATGCCGACAAAGCAGATACGCAGGTAGGCGGCGGTGCCTTCGACCGCCTCGGGCGGCGTGCCAATGAGCGCCACAACCTGCGGGCATAGTGCAAACAAGATGACGGCCAGTACCATCGAGACGCCCATAAACAGCGTAATGGTGTTGCCGATGGCGGTCTCGGCGCGGTCAAACCGGCGCGAGCCCACGGCGTGGCCGACGATGACCGTCGTTCCCATGGCCAGGCCCACGAGCGTCACGGTAATGATGTAGAGCGTCTGCGCGCCATTGCCCACGGCGGTGATGCCGGCGGCGCCGCTAAACTGCCCCATCATGTACAGGTCGGCCATGCCGTAGAGCATCTGCAAAAAGTACGAGAGCATATAAGGCAGGGCAAAGACCGCGATGGTCTTGAGGACATTGCCGCGTGTGAGGTCGTGTTCCATGGGTGGGGTACTTTCTGGATTGGTTCATTTAGCTACCAGTGTAGTGAAAACCCTACAACGATTGTAGAGTCAAGGTTTGTGTTGACGACGGGGTGAAAAAAATAGTCACGCTCCAAGCACGATGCTTTGGCCCTCTGTGCCCCTCACCTCGCCTCAAACCATCACAACATTCAACGTTTTTTACCAAAATCGGGAAAAGCATCGAATGTTGTGATGGTTTTTCTGCCACTCGAACCGGTGGAATCGCTTTCTTGCGCACGAAGGTGTGCGGACCCGTGGGCAGGGGAATAAGGTTGGTTATCCGACTTCATTGGAGGGCTCATGGACCTGCCGATCGTCCTGTCCCATAAGACTGCCTGGCTGTACCACAACGTGGCGCGCCCGTCCGAGCCGCTCTCGCGAGCAAGCAGTCTATACGATGAGGACTCGCTTGCTAACGAGGCAGAACCGACCGCGAGCCTGCCCAAATTGGGACTCGATGCCAAGGGGCTGAGGGCTTCAATGGCAGTTGGGATCGTTGTCGACTATCTGGTCTCGCTTGGTATTCCACGAGAAGAGCTCGATCATATCGACACGCTCGTCAACTTCGATTTTGAGCGCTCGACGCCGGCTGGATTTAGGTGCCACGTGTTTGGAGCGCCGGTACCTCCAGGTCATCTTATCGAGGTGGCAGAGGGCCTTCTAGTGGTTGATGAGGCCATGTGCTTTGTCCAGGCGGGTTCGTGGATGAGCGAGCCCGAGCAGTTGGAATATGGCTACGAAATTTGTGCCCGATACCATTTGAATCATCTGTCGACAGGCGATTATATCGAGATAGGGCAGAGGTATACCGTTGCCGATTTGATTGCTTATTGCAATGAGAACCGATCTCGTCAGGGGACTATACGCGCGGCCGCCGTGCTCAAGCGCGTGCACGATGGCGCGCGATCGCCTATGGAGACGGCCACCGCAATCATGGTCGTAGCAAAACGTTCCCAGGGAGGGCTGGGATACGCCAAGATCGAGCTCAACCATCGGGTCGATGTTCCCAACGAGTTCAGGTATCTCGCAAAGGCCGGATATTTCGAGATCGACGTATATGCGCCTGCGAGCGGTACGGGGATTGAATACAACGGCTCGGACCATTTTGATAAACAGCGCAGCGCGTCGGATGCGGAGCGTATGACCGTGCTGAGCGCGCTGGGCTTTAGGATGATCGTCCTCACCGGGACTCAGTTTGCCCATCAACTGCAATTGCATCGGGCGATGAATGCCATCGCGCTCGCTATGGGCCTTAAGTGCGACCGAAGCGAAGCGTTCCAGAAACGTCAGAACGACCTACGAGAATTCGTGATTCGGCACTGGGACGGCGGCCTTTAGGGACGTTCCGGTCCTTCTACGGGGTGCCGTGGGCAGGCAAAGCATCACAACATTCGACGTTTTTTGCCAAAAACGGGAAAAGCATCGAATGTTGTGATGGTTTGCGTGCTGAGGATGGGCTTGGAAAGTCCGTTTTGCTCGAAGCGACCTGTCCTGTCGTACGGGTGTCGGCATGATTCTCTCGTGCGGTATTATGTTTTCCGAAGAATAAAATGCCGCGTGAGGGGAGGGCTGCGTGGACGGGCACGTGCAACATGACGGTTTTGGCCGCGATATCAACTACCTGCGCATTGCCGTTACCGACAAGTGCAATTTCCGCTGCATTTACTGCATGCCGGTCGATGGCGTGGCGCCCCGCGCACACGACGAGCTGCTCAGCGCCGAGGAAATCGCCCGCTTTGTGCGCTTGGTAGCGGGGGAAGGCATTCGCCGCGTGCGTCTGACGGGTGGCGAGCCGCTGGTCAGCCGCCGTATCATCCCGCTCATTCGTGACATCCGCGCGATTCCGCAGATCGAGGACATCTCGCTCACCACCAATGGCGCCCTGCTACCCAAGCTGGCGCCGCAGCTCAAAGATGCCGGGCTTAACCGCGTCAACATCTCGCTCGACACGCTCGACCCCTCGCTGTTTGGAAAGATCACGCGCCTGGGTCGGCTCGAGCAGACCATGGCCGGCATCGATGCGGCGCTGGCTTGGGGCTTTGAGCCCGTTAAGGTGAACTGCGTTGTTGTGCGCCGGCTTAACCAGGATGTAGCTGCCCTCGCGCGCCTGACGGTCGATCGCCCTATCCACCTGCGGTTTATCGAATACATGCCCATCGGCGACGAGCACACGAGCTCGCATTGCGCCGTGGACCCGCATGCGCCTGCGCTCAATCCCGAACTGTGGGACGCGAGCGATACCGTGCCGAGCGACGAGTTGCGGGCGCGCATCAATGCCGGGGCCGCTGCGGTGGGGCTGGGCGAGCTCGAACCGCTTAAGATCACCGACGCTCCTGCCGGCGCGGGCCCCGCGCGCTATTGGCACTTTCCGGGCGCGGCGGGAACGGTCGGCTTTATTAGCGCCATGTCCAACCATTTTTGCGCGAATTGCAACCGTCTGCGCCTGACGGCCGATGGCAACGTGCGTCCGTGCCTGTTCAGCGATGCCGAGTATTCGGTGCGTGAGGCGCTGCGCCGTGGTGATGATATGCAGGTACTTTCGATTTGGCGCGATGCCGTGGCCCACAAACCGCAGGAACACGCGATAATTGAGGGCACGCAACGATTTATGTCCCAAATCGGAGGATGATCATATGGCCAAGAGCAGGTACGCCGATGCCACCAAGGCCGCTCGCAGGGCCGCGATGTCTGCCCACAAAGCCACGGCTGCTGACAGCGACGCCGTCGCAGCCGCGCAGCCGACTGCCAACACTGCTGTCGAGCCCGCCCGTGACGCCCGTCGCGACGAGCTCACGCACGTGGACGCCAAGGGCGAGGTTCGCATGGTCGACGTTTCCGACAAGGCCGAGACCCACCGCATCGCCATCGCCGAGGGCACCATCCTCATGCATCCCGAGACGCAGGCCATGGTGCTGCAGGACCGCGCCAAAAAGGGCGACGTGCTTGCCTGCGCGCGCGTGGCAGGCATTATGGCCATCAAGCGCACGAGCGACATCATTCCCATGTGCCATCCGCTGCTCATCACCAAGAGCAAGTGCGATATCGAGCCCATTGCGGCAGCGGGAACGCCTGTCGAGGATGTGCCCGAGGGTTGGGCGCCGGCGCGTGCGGACGGACAGGTTGGCTTTCATGTGCTGGTCACGGCTGGCGTGACGGGCAAAACCGGCATCGAAATGGAGGCGCTGACCGGTGCGAGTGCCGCGTGCCTGACCATCTACGACATGTGTAAGGCGGTCGACCGCGGCATGGAGATCGTCGACGTTCGCCTGCTGCATAAGGAAGGCGGCCGTTCGGGCGTGTGGGATCGCGTCGAGCGCCAGGCTGCTGCTGTTGAGGCTGCTGCTGCCGACGGCTCCGCGCCCGTTACCGTGCCCGCCGCCGTTGCGTCTGCGGCGCCCCCCCCGGCGGTCCCCGCAATCGCGTTTATCGGCTACCAAAACTCGGGCAAGACTACGCTCGTCGAGAAGGTTATCGCCGAGCTCACCCGCCGTGGTCTGCGCGTGGGTTCGCTCAAACATCACGGACATCACGGCTTCGATATCGATGTGCCCGCCAAGGACACCTGGCGCCATCACCAGGCCGGATCCAAGCACGTGGGCCTTATTTGCGCCACACGCTGGGCGGAGTATGCCGACACGCGCGAGGAGGACGAGATGCCCGCGCGCGAGCTGCTGTCGCGCTACAACGACGTCGACGTGGTGATCATCGAGGGCTACAAGACCGAGGGCTTCGACAATATCGTGGTTGCGCGCTCCGGTGTCGATCGCCTGCGCGGCAAGAGCTCGCTCGACCTGGTCGACGGCCGCACGCTGGCCCTCGCCTGCAACGAGGCCCTGGCGCGCCAGGCCTTCGATGCGGGCTTCGCGACCCGAGCCATCAACATCAACGACGCCCGAGCCATCTGCGACCTGATCCAAGACCACTTGTCCTAAAACCTGCCAAAAAGGGACAGGTTTATTTTGGCAGGTTTTATCTGGGTAAACGTTATTTCCGCCACAAAGGGGCCAGGCACCTTTGTGGCGGTTTTGCTTTGGTAGATGTGTGAGACATGCCTTACAATCTGACAAGTAGTTCATGACGGGCGAAAAACGGAGAGAAGGGGCTTGATGCGTCCTTAATGTTTCATGCGGATAGATTGATTTGACAGACGGTGGCGAATGCCCGCCGTCCGCATTCGCATGAAACAAGGAGTCTCCATGCTCGCATCTCTTCTCTCAAAGCCTCAATCATCGCTGTCCGCGCAGGCCAGGCGCCTGGTGGCGATGCGCTTTCTCATCTACACCGGTTTTCAGACCAGCTACTTTATCGGCGTCATCGGAACGCTCACCTATGCAGACGATGCCTCGGTCGTGGCGACATCGCTGGCAGTCCTGTTTATGAATGTTTTTGTAATCCTGGGATCCTTTGCGGGTGGCGCGGCGCTCGACGCCTGGGGCCCGCGCCACCATTTCTTGCTGAGCATCGTGGGCACGGTGACAACCGGCGCGGCGATCATTGCCTTTGGCAGCGCGACCGGCATCGTCCTGCTCGGCGCGGTGCTCCTGGGCTTTGTGATGGGGTTCGCCCAGCCCATCGCCACATCCTATCCGGCTTACCTCACCGACGATCCTGTCGAGCTCAAAGACATCAACTCCGCCATCGCCATGCTCTCAAACGTGAGCATCATCGTTGGCCCCACACTGGGCGGCTTTGTCGCGGCTGCTGCGTCGTCGCGCGCGGTGTTCGTGCTCATGATGCTCTTTACCGTGTTTGCGCTCATCGCTGGTTGGGGCTTTAGGCCGCAGACCAGCCATGTCGCCGGGCATACAGATACCGATTCGGCAGAGGAAGGGGAGCGTGCGGGACAAAGCTCCAACCCTAGCACGTCCGCCCGTGCCACCTTCGCAGCCAGCATCAAGACAGTCTTCACCAACAGCGTCCTCGCCCTGCTGTTCTGCATCATCTTCCTCTCGAACTTTGGCTATGGCGCCTTTGACCCGCTGGAGTCGTTCTTCTACCGCGATGTTCTGCACGTCGGTGTCGAATGGATGGGCTGGCTCTCGTCGGCCTCGGGCGTGGGCGCGGTGCTGGGCGCCATTGTTGCGCTCCGTTTGCCGCCGCGCTTGGTTAACCTTAAAACGCTACTCGTGGCACTTATGTCCGTGGGTCTGGGAAGTCTGCTCTATGTGGGGACGCCGTACGTGGGCGTAGCCCTTGTCGGCCAGATTGTCCTTGGCGTGGCCTGGGGCGTCGTCAACCCGCTCCACAACACGATCGTGCAAACGACGGCCCCGCTCGAGCAGCTCGGTCGCGTCAACTCGGTCATGGGTTTTGGCAACATGTTCGCCGGCGTGGCGCCGCTGGCGCTTGCTCCGTGGCTGGCGGCGACATTTGGCGTGCAGCAGACGCTCGTAGGGGCGGGCATGGTCGTGACGGCGGTTCCCGCGGCGTTGCTGCTGTTTGGCCGCCGGCATTTCGATTGTTCTGCAAGGCAGTAAAACCATCGCAACATTCAGCGAAAATCGCGATTTTGCCGAAAAACGTCGAATGTTGTGATGGTTTGCGCCCCGGGCCATGTCATCCTGCGGGTCCGGCCGCC